>JBBIMZ010000522.1:0-2979 GCA_037444135.1 Solibacteraceae bacterium | reverse complement strand
GCCGAAGCCGAGAAAGCCGGCGGCGGTCTCATCTATCTTTGCAACCCGAACAATCCGACGTCGACCATCACGCCCAAGGGCGAGATCGCCTGGCTGCTGGCGAATCTCCCGCCGCAGACCGTCGCGATGATCGACGAGGCCTACATCCACTTTTCGACGGCTCCGGAACTGGAGAGCGCCCTCGGCTATGTCTGCCAGGCGAAGGATGTGCTCGTCACGCGCACTTTCTCGAAGATCTACGGGATGGCAGGGCTGCGGGTGGGCTTCGGCTGCGCCCGGCCCGACCTGATCGCGCGCCTGAGCGTCCTGCGCAGCAACGTCATCTCCTATTTGAGCGCCCGCGCCGTACTCGCCGCTCTGAGCCAGCTTCCCGACATGCTGGACGAGCGCCGCCGGCGCCTGGCCGCCGTCCGCAGCGATCTTTGCCGGTGGCTCTGCGAGCGGGAGATCGACTATCTGGAGCCCCACGCCAATTTCGTGATGATCGATGTCCGGCGGGACGTACGCGAGGTGATTCCGGAACTGGTCCGCCGCGGCGTCGCCCCGGGGCGGCCCTTTCCGCCGCTGCGGAACATGCTGCGCGTTTCGATCGGCACGGCGGCCGAGATGGAGAAGTTCAAGCGGGTCTTCGCCGAGGTGTATCGGGCTTGATGAAACAATTTCTGGTTTTTCTGTTTTTTTGCGCCGGGCTCCCCGCCGGCGATGAGGCGGCCCGGCTCAGCTTCCCCCGGCCCGAGCACGGCCTGAAGTTTTCCACGCCGGCGATGGTGTGGGACGAGGCGCTGCCGCTCGGCAACGGCATGATGGGCGCGCTCGTCTGGGGCGACGGCAAACCGCTGAAGATTTCGCTGGACCGCGCCGACCTCTGGGATCTGCGGCCGGTTCCTGAGTTTCACTCGCCGGAGTACAAGTTCCGGCGGAAGCTGGAGTGGCATCGCGCGGGCCGGACGGAGGATCTTGTCCGCCTCTACGAAGCGCCATACCACCGCCCGGCGCCCTCCAAGATTCCCGCGGGCCGGCTGGAGTTGACCGTGGACGAGCCGTTCGTCGAGACCGCGCTCGATCTGCGCCAGGCCGTGGGCAGCGTGCGCTTCGCCCGGACGCGGGCCGAGGTTTTCATTCACGCGACCGATCCCGTGGGCGTGATTCGGCTGGCGCCGGCGGCGAAAGTTTCGCTGAGGCTGGTGGCGCCCGCCTTCGCCGGCAAGGTCGAGGAGGCAGCCGCGGGAGGCATCGGGGCAGGGGACCTGCGCCAGCTGGGCTATCCGGCCCCGGAGACGCTGTCGGGTGAGAACTGGCGCGCGTACACGCAGCAGGGCGCGCAGGGCTTCCATTACGCCGTCTATGTGGCTTGGCGCGAGCGCGATGACGGCTGGCTGGGCGCCTGGTCGGTGGCCTCCAGCTTCGAAGGCGCGCGGCCGCTCGAGCTCGCTCGCACGCGCGTCCAAGGGGCGCTCGACTCCGGCTACGCGGCTCTGCTGGCGTCACACCGGGCTTGGTGGGACCGTTACTGGGGCGCCTCTTCGGTGCGCCTGCCGAACCCGATCCTCGAGCGCCAGTGGTATCTCGAGCAGTACAAATTCGGTTCGGCCGCCCGCCGCGGCGCGCCGCCGATCAGCCTTCAGGCGATCTGGACCGCCGACGACGGCAAACTTCCGCCGTGGAAGGGCGACTATCACCACGATCTCAACACTCAGCTCAGTTACTGGCCCTGTTACACCGGCAATCATCTGGAAGAGGGCCTCAGCTACCTGGACTGGTTATGGAAAACCCGCGAGACGGCCTTCGACTGGACCCGCCGCTTCTTCGAGCTGCCGGGCCTCAACGTCCCGATGACGGCCGATCTCAACGGAGCGCAGATCGGCGGCTGGCGGCAGTACACGCACTCGGCGACCACGGCCGCTTGGCTGGCCCACCACTTCTACCTCCATTGGAAATACAGCGCCGACCGGCAGTTTCTGGCCGAGCGCGCTTATCCATATCTCCGCGACGCCGCCGTCTTCCTCGAAGCCTTCACGGCCGAGCGCGGCCCGGACGGCCGCCGCCGCTTCCCGATCAGCTCATCGCCGGAGATTCACGACAACCGGCCGGAAGCCTGGTTCGATTCGGTCACCAACTACGATCTGGCGCTCTCCCGATGGCTTTTTTCCGCGGCGGCCGAGCTCGCCGCCGAACTCGGCCTCTCCGAAGAAGCCGGGCGATGGCGGCGGATCCTGGAGGAGCTGCCGGACTTCGCGCTCGGGCCGGGCGGCGAACTGCTCGTGGCCGAAGGACATCCGGTGGCGGAGTCCCACCGCCATTTCTCGCATTTGATGGCGATTCACCCGCTCGGGTTGATTGACTGGAGCCAAGGCGAGGCGGCGCAACGGATCATCCGCGCCTCGCTGGCGCAGCTCGACCGCCTCGGCACGGATCGCTGGTGCGGCTACAGCTTCGCCTGGCGGGCCAACTTGGCCGCCCGGGCCCGCGACGGCGCCGGGGCCGAGAGGGAGCTGGAAATCTTTTCGACCGCTTTCACGCTCCGCAACAGCTTCCACGCCAACGGGGATCAGTCCGGGAAAGGATATTCGAAATTTACTTACCGCCCCTTCACCCTGGAAGGCAATTTCGCGGCGGCCGCGGCGATTCAGGAGATGCTCCTGCAAAGCCACTCCGGGACGATCCGCGTCTTTCCGGCAGTTCCGGAGTCATGGCGCGAGGCGGCGTTCGCGACCCTTCGAGCCGAGGGAGCGTTCCTGATTTCGGCGCGGCGCGAGGGCGGCCGGACCACCCGCATCGAGATCCGGGCCGAGCGCGGCGGCACGTGCCTGTTGGAGTCGCCCTTCACCGGCGGCGTCGTTCGCCTGGAGCTGGCGCCGGGCGAGTCGCGGGTTCTGTCGGGCCGATGAAGAGGCGCTCCGCCTCTCAGTCGAATTCGTACTCGATTCCGAATCGCAGAAAGCGCGGCGGCTGGATCGCCAGGGGCAGGCGCTCGTTGAA
>JBBIMZ010000521.1:0-3222 GCA_037444135.1 Solibacteraceae bacterium | reverse complement strand
CACGTCATCCCCACGATGAATCACTGCGCCGCCGACGTTCCCCCGGCCGCCAACCTCTCCAAGTACACCAAGATGGGTTTCGACTTGGTGATCTTCTCCGGCGGCAAAGGGCTCCGCGGGCCCCAGAGCGCGGGGCTCCTGCTCGGCCGCAAGGATCTGATCGAAGCCGCGCGGCTGAACACCTCGCCCTATTCGGACACCATCGGCCGCGGCATGAAGGTGAACAAGGAAGAGCTCATCGCCATGCTCGCCGCCGTCGAGCTGTACCTGAACCGCGACGAGGAGGCCGAGCGCAAGGCGAACCTGATCGTCGACTACGTCGCCTCCATCCCCGGCGTCCAGACCAGCATCGAGGTGCCGCCGATCGCCAACCACGTGCCGCACGTGCATATTTGGTGGGACGAGACGAAGATAAAACTGACCGTGCCCGAGGTCGTCAAGAAGCTGCGCGAGGGCGAGCCTTCGATCGAGGTCGTGCCGGGCTCGAAAGAGCATCTGATCGTCAACGCCTGGATGCTCGAGCCGCGCGAGGTGCGCATCGTCGCCCGGCGCATCCGCTCGATTCTGACGGGCGCGTGACGATAAGATGGGCTTCCATGAACCGGAAGCTCATCGCCTCAGTCACGCTCGCCGCACTCGGCCTGGCGGCTTGCAGCCGCCCTCCGGCCGTTGAGACCGAAGCCGGCCTGCGCCGCTTGGCCGAGCAGCGCTTGGCGCAACTCGACGGCGAAATTCGAGTCGCCGGCCTGGAGCAGCCCGTCGAGGTGCTGCGCGACCGGTGGGGCATTCCCCACATCTATGCCCGCAGTGTCGAAGATCTCTTCTTCGCCCAAGGCTTCGTCGCCGCGCAGGACCGCCTCTACCAGATGGAGATCTGGCGCCGGACCGGAACCGGCGAACTGGCGGAGGTTTTCGGACCCGGCTTCGTCGAGCGCGACCGCTTCGCCCGGCTGGTGCGCTACCGGGGCGACCTCGAAGCCGAGTGGCAGAGCTATTCGCCGGACGCCAAAGCCATCTGCGCCGCCTTTGCCCGCGGCGTCAACGCCTACGTCCGCCACGCGGGCGACCGGCTCCCTGTTGAATTCGAGCTGCTCGGATTCAGGCCCGGCGACTGGAAGGCCGAACACTGCCTGTTGCGCATCGCCGGGCTCCTGATGACGCGCAACATCGCGCAGGAGCTGGCGCGCGCCGAGATGACGGCGAAGCTGGGCCTCAAAGCCACCGAGCGGTATCTGCCGCCGGAGCCGGCTCGCAAGCTCGATCCGGACCCCAAACTCGAGCTCGAGGGACTGGACGACAGCGTCCTCTCGACCTACCGCGCGGCGATCGCCATTCCGGCGCTCGAGGAGCAGGCGGGCAGCAACAACTGGGTGGTCGACGGGACGCTGAGCGCCACCGGCAAGCCGATTCTGGCCAACGATCCGCACCGCCCGGTGATCCTCCCTTCGCTGCGGTATCTGGTCCACCTGGTGGGCCCCGGCTGGAACGTGATCGGCGGCGGCGAACCGGCCCTGCCCGGCATCGCCGTCGGCCACAACGAGCGCGCCGCCTGGGGCTTCACGATCGTGCCTTACGATGTCGCCGACTTGTATGTCGAGCGGACGGACCCGGACAATCCCAACCGCTACGAGTTCGGCGGCGCCTGGCTGGAGATGGAGATCGAACGCGAGCAGATCCGTGTCAAAGGCCAGGCCAAGCCCGTCGAAGTCGAGCTCAAGCTCACGCGGCACGGGCCGGTCATCTGGGAAGATCCGAAGCGGCAGCGCGCCGTGGCGCTCCGCTGGGCCGGGCAGGAGCCCGGAACGGCCGGCTATCTGGGAGGTCTCGCGCTGGCCCGCGTCGGCAACTGGAAGCAGTTCCTGGAAGCGGCGGCGCGCTGGAAACTGCCGGCCGAAAACTTGGTCTACGCCGACGTCGGCGGCGACATCGGCTGGATCGCCGCCGGGCTCGTTCCCGTCCGGCCTCATTCGGGACTGTTCCCCGTACCCGGCAATACCGGCCGGTACGAGTGGCGGGGCTGGCGGCCGCTCGCCGATCTGCCCCAGCTCCGCAATCCGAAGCAGCACTACATCGCCACGGCGAATCACAACATCTTGCCCAAGAACTATCCCCACGAGCTCGCCTTCGACTGGGCGCCGCCTTACCGCTTTCGCCGCATCGACGAAGTGCTCCGCTCCGGCCGGCGGTTCACCGTCGAGGACTTCGAGCGGCTCCAGCACGACGAGACCTCGCTGCCGGCGCGCGAGTTGATCGCGATGCTCGAGGTCCTTCCGGGCCCCCTCTCTCCGGTGGCGAAAAAAGCGCAGGCGCTGCTGGCGGGTTGGGACAAGGTGCTGGGCAGGGATTCGGCCGCGGCTGCCTTGTTCGAGATCTGGCTCGCCCGGCTCCGGGCCAACTTCGTGGCCTCGGAAGTCGCCGTGGCGCACCGCGACCTGGTCGCCCGCCACCTGCCGCTGCCGCAGCTCATCTTGCTCTTGAAGCTCTCCTCGGCCGCCGACCGCGAACGCGTCATGCACACCGCGCTCGAGGAAGCCTGGAGGGAGGCCGAAAACCTCCTCGGGGCCGACCCGGCAGCCTCGCGCTGGGGCGCGTTGCACACCATCGAGTTCCGCCATCCGCTCGCCAACACAAGCGTCCGGCGGGCGGTCTTCAATCTGGGACCGGTGGCGCGCGGCGGCGACGCTTTCACGCCGAACGCCACCAGCGGGCCGGGCTACCGCCAGGCCAGCGGCGCCTCCTACCGCCAGATCCTCGACCTCGCCGATTGGGACCGCTCGGTCTTTACCAGCACGCCGGGCCAGTCCGGCCAGCCCGGCGCCGCACACTACAGCGACTTGCTCGAGCCGTGGGCCAGAGGCGAGTACGCGCCGCTGGTCTTCACTCGCCGCGCTGTCGAAGCCCAGACCGCTCACCGGCTGGTGCTCCAGCCGGCATCCCGCTGAGCGCCGCGCGACGGCCGCTGTCGTACAATGCCACCAGAAACCCGCTCCGGAGAGGGACAGGATGTTCACTCCGCTGACGCCCCTGCGCTGCTTGCATCGCGCCATGGATCTCTATGGCGACTACACCGGCATCATCGACGGCGACCGCCAGTTCACCTACGGCGAGTTCGGCGAGCGCTGCCAGCGCCTGGCCTCCGGCCTCCGCGCTCGCGGCATCGCGCCGGGCGACCGGGTCGCCTACTTGAGCCTCAACAACCACCAGCTTCTCGAAGGCTACTTC
>JBBIMZ010000520.1:0-3223 GCA_037444135.1 Solibacteraceae bacterium | reverse complement strand
TTTCTGGCGCAGCTCGAGCATATACGGCAGCGAAATCCGGCGCAACGGTTCGCTCCAGGCGACCGGACGGGCCAGCTCGGCCAGGTTCGGGCTCAAGGCGTACTCGCGCTGCTCCGGGTCGCGCAGCACGTAACCGAGCGAATCGAGGCTGCGCAAGACGCGAAAGACGGTCGACTTGGCCAGTCCCGTCCGATGGCTGATCTCGCTCAAACGAAGAGTTCCTGATTCCGACAGCTCCTCCAGAATGCGAAAAGTGCTCCGCACGACCGGCACCATGTACCGCTCATCCTGGGGAGTCCTGGTCTTAGTCCTCATGGAGAATGCCTTTCTTCCAGTGAATTGCAACTTGGCTGAACACGGCAGTCTTGTGCTTCGAGTCGCGTTGCCGTTCGGGGCGCACAAAACACCCACTTTATAAATTTTCTCATATGAGACGGCTCTGCCGCCAGCCGCGGAACCGCAGCGTGCCGACCGGGCCGGCGCGCGTTCCCGGGCTGGGAATGATAGAATGCGCTGGAAAACCGGAAGGCACACGATGGCAAAGACGTTAGGAGTCGGAATTCTGGGGACCGGTTGGGTCTCCGGCGAGCACATCAAGGCGTTCGAGCGGAATCCCCACACGAAGGTGCTGGGCATCCTCAGCCGGGAGCGGGCGCGGGCGGCCGCCAAAGCCAGAGAGTACGGCCTGGAGAAGTGCCGCCCTTACACCGACCTGGACAAAATGCTGGCCAGCGACGAGATCCAGATCATCTCGATCTGCACGCCCCACCACTTGCACGCCGAGCAAGGGGCGGCGGCGGCGCAGGCGGGCAAGCACCTGCTGGTGGAAAAGCCGATCGCCATCGACCTGGAAGGGCTGCGGAAGCTGCATCGCGCGGTCGAGCAGGCCCGGGTGAAGTCCGTGGTGAGCTTCGTGCTGCGCTGGAATCCCCTGTTTGAGAACATCAAAGCGGCGCTGGCGGCGAATCTGATCGGCCGCGTCTATTACGGCGAGGTCGACTACCTGCACGAAGTCGGCCCGGTCTACCCGTGTTATTCCTGGATCCGCACCAAATCCATGGGCGCCAACTGCATGTTGACGGCCGGCTGCCACGCCGTCGACGGGCTGCGCTGGTTTGTGGGCGGCGAAGTCATCGAAATCTTCGCCTACGCCAACCGGGCGCCGGCCAACAAGCTCGCTTACGAGTACGAGCCGAACAGCCTGATGCTGCTGCGCTTCGCCGACGGCACCATCGCCAAAGTCGGCTGTTCGATCGAGTGTCACATGCCGTACACCTTCAACATCCTGCTGCTCGGCGACGACGGCACGATCCGCAACAATCAGCTCTTTACCCGGCAGTGGCCCGGCCAGACCGGCTGGGCGACGGTGCCGACGATCCTGCCCGACAGCGGCGAAGTCTCCCACCACCCGTTCGCCGCCGAAGTGGATCATCTGGTGGACTGCATTCTGCAAGACCGCGAATCCCACTGCAACATCGCCGACTCGGTCAAGACGCACGAGATCTGCCTGGCGATGGAGATCTCGGCGCTCGAGCGCCGGCCAGTGCCGCTGCCGCTGCCCTGAGGCCAAAACCCATGCATCGAGCGGCCATTTGCGGACTGTTTCTGGCCGGGTTGTGGCTGGCGCAGGCGACCGCCCAGCAGACCCTGCCGTATCGCTTTCTGCTGGTGATCGGCGACCAGTGGAAGGATCCCTCCAGCTTCGTCATCGACCAGCAGGACGACTTCCAGACGCTGGCCGCGCTGCTGACGACCTGGGGACTTCCCTTCGACATTCTGCGCCTCGATCAACAGCGCCTCGATTATCACTTGTTCGACCGCGACGAGCGCCCGCGTTACGGAACCCTCGTGTGGGACGCCGGCTGGAGAGCAGCCGACCAGGACCGGATCGAACTGCTGGGCGAACTCGTTCGAAAACACGGCGTCAATCTAGTGGTTCTCGGCGACAGCGTGGCGGCGCCGGTCATCCAGGAACTGGCCCGCGTCGAATACGTCAGCGAATTCCGCCTGGGCGACGGCCTGTCGATCGACAAGGATCACTTCCTCACGCGGGGCCTCAAGGAGCGGGAGGGAGAATTCCATTCGTCCGGCAATCCGTTGCCCGGCAGCAAGGTCATCGCGCGGGGCGCCACTGTGCTGGCCCGCCGCGGTCCGCTCCCCTTTTTGACCGTGAACGTCCCCGGCGGGCGCGTCGTCTGGATCGGGTTAGAGCGCACTCCCGCGCAGCTTCTCAAACCAATCGCCCGGGACCTGCTCAAGAGGAGCCTCGTTTGGGCCCAGGGGTACGCGCTCTACGCCGAGTATCCGCGCAACCTGCTGCTGCTGATGGACGACATGGGCACGTCCGACCGGACTTTCCTGCCCTATTGGGACTACCGGACCTTGTACGAGAACGACATCCGCCAGGGTCTGATCGTGCCGCTCAAGCGGCACGAGGCCGTCATGACACAGGACGTGGTCTCCGGTTATGTCGACCGCCGGAGGCGGCGCGTGGTGAGTCCGTGGCGTCAGCGCGTCATCGACGAGATTGACGGCAAGACCGTACACGACTACGTTTCGGCCAAGCGCGGGCTGGAAGCGGGGCTGCGCGAAGGGGTGTTCGAGATCGCCTGCCACGGTTGGACCCACATGCTGCCGGACCTCGACTCGCCGCCCGGGCCCTTCTGGGATGCGCCGATGGACGGAGTGGGCACGCTCGGCTGGGACGTCGAGTTCGGCGACCGCCTGCGCGGCCGGGACATTCCCGCCATCTTGCAGCGCCAGCACCTGGAGCGGGCCCTGGAGAGCTTGCAGGAAGACTTCGGCGTGCGGCCGCTGTTTGTCATCGCCGGCGGCGGGGCGCACTCGACCTCGCTCGCCCACCACTCGCAGCGCATCGCCGCCGAACTCGGCTTTGGCCTGAGCTCGGATTTCGGCTCGATCGGCTACCTGGGCCCGGACCGGGTGGTGGCGCTCAGCCCGATCGCGCAGCGGCACACCTGGCGCTACGACCAGAAGATCGACGCCTCGGCGATCGCCTGGACGATCGACGCCCCCTCGTTTCTCATCTTTCATGACCGCGACGTTTCGCTCGACATCCGCGCCACGGAGCGCCTCCTGACCAGCCTGGGCGGCGGAATCCGCTACATGGCGGCCGGCGAGTACTGCGGCTATCTGCACGCGCGGGTCTAGCGCGCGCCGGCGGGGCCCGGCGAGGCGGCCCTGATACTTAATTACCACCCCC
>JBBIMZ010000519.1:0-3225 GCA_037444135.1 Solibacteraceae bacterium | reverse complement strand
GCCGCCGGGCCCACGCCGGCGGCTCTGGCCGACACGCGCCGCATCTACGCTCACGGGCCGTGGCGCGCCAGGTTCGCCGAGCGCTATCGCGAATGGGCCTGCTTCAACGCCGCCGCGCCGTTCTACCTCAGCCGGATCCTCGGGCTGTTTCTGTCCGGCATGTGTGTCTGGCGCGCGGGCCTGTTCCATGAACTGGACTCTCACCTGGCGCTTGTCCGGCGGCTCCTCCGTTGGGCCCTGCCGATCGGTTTGGCGGGCAACTCTCTGACGGTCCTGTTGGCCATAGTTTGGCGTTATAAGCCCTTCGAGCCGAATCTCATCACACTCACCGTCTGGGTCGTGGGATCGGTGGCTGTGCCCGCGCTGAGCCTGTCTTACGCGGCGCTGGTGATCCTCGCGTTTCAGCAACCCCGGTGGCGCCGCGGCCTGCTACCCTTCGTGGCCGTCGGCCGGATGGCGCTGACCAACTACCTCCTGCAAAGCATCCTGTGCACGACGCTGTTCTACGGTTTCGGCTTCGGACTGTTCGGCGAGGTCGGCCCGCTGGTTGGCCTCGTGCCGACCCTCGCCGTCTACTCGCTCCAGGTCGTCTTCAGCGAGCTGTGGCTCCGCCGCTTCCGCTTCGGGCCGGCCGAGTGGCTATGGCGGTCGGCCACTTACGGCTCCTGGCAACCGCTGCGGACCGGGAGTCGCCATTACTCGAAACGGTAGACGGCGCAGCGCTCGATGGTCAGCTGGCGCGGCGAAAAGCGCCAGGCGCGGCCCTGGTCGTTCTCGTCTCCGTTGAGCCGCCGCCCGGGGATCCATTTGCCGTTGGTGAACGAGCCCTCGTCGACGGCGAGGATGCCGGCCTTGGCAGGCCCCGGCGTCTTGGGCTTGAACGCCACGCGGAAGCCGCTGCCGGCGCCGACGAACTCGTCCGGCCCGGTGGCGATGATGAGGCCGTAGCCGATTTCGGCTTTAAAGCCGAAGATCGCATCCAGGCGGATGTCGAGTTCGTAGCCGCCGAGTTCGGCGGTCACCGACGGATGTTCCTTGTCGAGGACGAACCCCGTCATCGCCTTCTTTCCCTGATGGGCCGCCATCAGCGGCGCCAGCTGCGCCAGCACGGCGTACGTCCTGCTCAGCGCGGAGCTTTCCGGCTCGGTGATGGAATCGACGGCGAACGGCGACGTGCCGATGGCGTCATGGGCGCCGAAGGCGTAGAAGATGTTGCGCGCGCCGTCGTCGCCGCGGCGGGTCTCGGGAATGAACAGCGGGTTGCCGAGCTGGGTGTAGCGGCGGCACCACTCGGCGAAATTCGGCTGGTAGATGTCGGGCGAGAGCAAGTCGACGTGGGGGGCGCCGGCCCTCCAGAGGTCCATCACGTGAGGCAGCGGACCGCCGCTCGGCCAGTCGCCCGGCTTGCCTTCCGGATTGCTCAGCCAGGCATTGACGAACATGGGAAGCGGATACTCGGCCTTGCCGGCCGCGGCGACGCGCTCCACGTAACGGGCGTAGTTCCAGGCCATGAAAACCTCGTCGGTTGCCGGACCGGGGCCGAAGACCTCCTGCCAGGTCCCGCTGGTGCGGCGCCCGGCGGCCTCCCAGAGCCTGGCAAGTTGGGCAATCAGCCGGTCTCGGTTTTCAGACAAGTACGCGAACAGCTCGGCCGGCACGCTGCCGGAGAAGCTCCGGTTTGCCGGATCGGACCGGTCTCGGGAGTCGCCGAGAATGCCGACCTCGTTTTCAACCTGGATCATGACGACGGTGTGATCCTGCCCGTCGACGGCGCGCAAGTGCCGGAGCAGCGCGGCGAAGGCGCGGGCGTCCGCCTCCCAGTTGGCCGGCGCCAGCGCGCTGAGCACCTCCACCGTCTCCCCGTCGCGGATCCGGGCGCGCGGGAAGCGCTGCGTGTCCTTCTTCACCCAGCCGGGGATGTAGCTGGACATGCCGTTCTTCCAGCTCCCGAACCACAGCAAGATGAGGCGGAGATTGTGCCGGCGGGCATCCTCGATGAGGCCGTCGACCAGCCGGAAGTCGAAGCGTCCCTCTTCCGGTTCGATCAACTCCCAGGAGACGGGCGCCAGCACCGTGTTGACGTTCAACGCCAGCAGGCGCTTCCAGATCGGGCGCATGTACTCGAGGTTCGATGAGCTCGAGTTGTGCAGCTCGCCGCCTAGCACGACAAACGGGCGGCCGTCCACGATGAGCTGCGTCGCCGTGCCCTGCCTGGCAAGGTGCGGGACTTGTGGCTGCGCCAGGACGGGCGCAACACAGACGGCGAAGCTGAGCAGTGGCGTCAAGGTCTTCGTGCGGCGAATCGAAGTCCGCTTCATTTCGGAGCACATCATATGCAATTTCCTCCAATTTCGAGCGCGCCGTCCCGCAGGCGCCGCGCGGCCTCCTCGGGCGGGACCGGGTTCATGAAGAGGCCGGCGCCCCATTCGAACCCGGCCAGCTTGGTGAGGCGGGGAATCAATTCGAGATGCCAGTGATAGTGCGGGAGGGCCGGCCGGCGCAGCGGCGCCGTGTGCAGCACGAGATTGTAAGCCGGACGGCGGAGGACGCGGTCCAGTCGGCGCAGAGTCGTCCGGAGCGCCGCCGCCACTCCTTCGAGCTCCGCGTCGCCGGCGGACTCGAAGTGAGACCGGTGGCGCCGGGGAACAATCCAGGTCTCATAGGGCGCGCGGGCCGCGTACGGGGCCAGCACGACCGCGCCGCCGCTGGAGGCGACGAGGCGTGAGCCCCCTCGCTCGCGCTCGACCAGCTCGCAGAAAAAGCACCGGCCGGAGCGCCGGTAATAGCGCCGCGCCCCGGCTATCTCCTCGGTCACGAGCTTGGGCTCGACCGGCAAAGCCAGCAGCTGCGAGTGCGGGTGCTCGAGCGTCGCCCCCGCCGCCCGGCCGTGGTTCTTGAAGAAGCACGCGTAGCGGATGCGGGGATCGGCCGCCAGGGCGAGGAACCGGTTTCGGATTGCCTCCAGGAGCTCGGAGACGCGCGCCACGGGAAGGTCCGCCAAAGTGGCGTCGTGGTCCGGATCTTCGATGATCACCTCATGGTCGCCGAATCCGTTGCGCCGGCGGTAGAAGCCTTCGGCGCTGCCTGCCGGGGCGGCGCCGGACACCAGGGCAGGGAACTTGTTCGGGACGACGCGCAGCCGCCAGCCGGGTTGGTTGGGAGCGCCGCCGTCACGCAGCGAAAGGACTTCGGGCGGCGTCTCGGCTTCATGGCCGGGACAAAAGG
>JBBIMZ010000518.1:455-3257 GCA_037444135.1 Solibacteraceae bacterium | reverse complement strand
AACTCCCACCAAAGCGAGACTAACCTCACAAAAAAGACCCCTGAAGCAACCTCCCCGGCACCCCCAAGAAAAGAGAGCCTTCGCCGACGCGAGTACCCCGACGGTGATATCATTCGAGCAGCGGACTCCAGTTCCGCCGGCTGCATGCGCAATCTGACCATCCTCGGCTCAACCGGGTCGATCGGGCTCAGCACTCTGGACGTAGTCCGGCGCCACCGGGACCGCTATCGCGTTTTCGCCCTGGTGGCCGGCTGGAATGTCGAGGCGCTGGCCCGCCAGATCGTCGAGTTCCGCCCTCGCCTGGCGGTTGTTGCAACCGAAGCGGCTCTGGCGAATCTAACACAAAGGCTGAGCGAGTTGTCCTTGGCGCGGCCGGACTGGCCCGAGCTGATGTGGGGCCCGGAGGCGCGCGTGGCCGCGACGACGGCGCCCGAGGTCGACTTCGTCATGTCGGCGATCGTGGGGGTAGCGGGACTGGAAGCCACCTACGAGGCCGTACGGGCCGGCAAACGCATCGGCCTGGCCAACAAAGAG
This sequence comes from Solibacteraceae bacterium, assembly GCA_037444135.1. Taxonomy (GTDB): domain Bacteria; phylum Acidobacteriota; class Terriglobia; order Bryobacterales; family Bryobacteraceae; genus CALKXJ01. The sequence goes on along the minus strand of JBBIMZ010000518.1, from coordinate 2,723 downwards.
GTCCTGGTCGCCAGCGGCAAGCTGGTTCTGGAGGCGGCCCGCAAAACGGGAGCAGAGATCATTCCGGTGGACAGCGAACACAACGGGGCGCACCAGTGCCTGAAGGCCGGACGTCGGCAGGAGGTCGCGCGCCTGATCCTGACGGCCTCCGGCGGCCCGTTCCGGGAGACGCCCCGGGAGCAGCTGGCCGGGGTGACACCCGAGCAGGCGCTGAACCACCCGACCTGGAAAATGGGCCGCCGGATCACGATCGATTCGGCGACGCTGATGAACAAAGGCTTTGAAGTCATCGAAGCCTGCTGGCTCTTCGATCTGCCGGCGGACCAGGTCGACGTCGTGATCCACCCCCAATCGTCGGTGCACGCCTTGGTGGAATACACTGACGGCAGCCTCATCGCCCAGGTGTCGGTCACCGACATGCGCATGCCGATCCAGTACGCTTTGACCTATCCGGACCGGCTCGAGGCGCCCGCGGCGCGCTTTGACTGGAGCCGCGTCCATCGCTGGGACTTCTCGCCGCCGGACTTCGACAAGTTCCCGTTGCTCAAGCTCGCGTACGCGGCCCAGCGCGCGGGAGGCTCGGCCGGCTGCACGCTGAACGCCGCCGATGAAGTCGGCGTCGAGGCCTTCCTCAACCGCGAGATCCCGTTTCCGGCGATCGCCGAGATCGCCGAAGACACGCTTGCCCGAGTGCCAGGCCGGGAGCCCGGCTCGGTGGCCGAAGTGCTCGACATTGACCGCGAGTCGCGCCGCGTCGCTCAGGACCTGGTCCGCCGCCGGAGCGCGGCGGCCGGCTTCGCCCGGAAGGATTGACAGGATCGATGACTTGGTTTGAGAACATCTGGTGGGTGCTCGTCCTCATCGGGATCATGATCATGGTCCATGAGCTCGGCCACTACTGGGCCGCCCGCCTCTTCGACGTCCGCGTGGAGACCTTCAGCTTCGGCTTCGGGCCCCGCCTGTTCGGGTTCCGGCGCGGCGAGACCGACTTCCGCTTCTCGCTGATTCTCTTCGGCGGCTACGTCAAAATGCACGGAGAACAGCCCGGCGAGGCCGACGCCGCGAGCGATCCCCGGAGTTTCCTGGGCAAACCCCGCTGGCAGCGGCTGGTCATCGCGCTCGCGGGCCCGGCGATGAACGTCCTGCTGGCGATCGGGCTGCTGACGGGCCTGTACACCTACCGCTACCCCCAGACCCCCCGAGCCTCCGAGCCCGGACTGGTCGCCCGCGTCGAGCCGGACTCGCCAGCGGCGCGCGCCGGCGTCCGCGAGGGCGATCGAATCGTCGAGCTCGAAGGCAAGCCGAACCCATCCTGGGAAGAGATCCTGGTCAAGGAAGTTTCCAGCGCCAGGCGGCCTCTGCGGATCGTGATCGAACGGGAAGGCCGGCGCATCCCCCTGACTGTGACGCCGGAACTGCACGAGCGCACGGGAATCGGCTACGCCGGTTGGTCCCAGGGCGTCGATATCGAAATCGCCGGCTGGGTCGAGGGCACCAACGCCCAAAAATCCGGCCTCCGCCTCGGTGACGTGATCGTCAGCGTGAATGGCATTCCCGTACGCTCGGCTCTCACCCTCGTCGAAGCCGCCAGGGCCAGCCAGGGTAAACCCCTCGAAATCGTCTACTCGCGCAACGGCGTTCTCGGCACGGTCACCGTCGAGCCGGTTCTCAAGGAAATCGACGGCGAGAAGCGCTACATGATCGGCATTGCGCAGCGCCCCCGCGTCGAGTACGTGCGGCTGCCGCCGGCCCAGGCCTTCACCGAGTCGCTCCGCCACAACTGGACCAGCGCCGGGCTCATCTACGAATTTCTGAAAGGGATTGTCGAGCGGCGCATGTCAGCCAAGTCCCTGGAAGGCCCGATCCGCATCGCCCAACTGTCCGGCGACGCCGCGCGCGAAGGAGCTTTCAGCTTCATCGCGCTGATGGCCCTGGTGAGCCTGAACCTCGCCGTCTTCAACCTCCTGCCGATCCCCGTGCTCGACGGCGGCGTCATCCTGCTACTGCTGATCGAGATGGCGATGCGGCGCGATCTCAGCCTCCCCGTCAAGGAAGCGATCATCAAGGTCGGGTTCGTCTTTCTGATGATGGTCGTGGCCTTCGTGCTTTACAACGATATCACCAAGGTGATCCCAAAGGGCTCCTAGCTAGCCGGACCGGGCGGCGGTAGCGTCTGAGGCGCTTGAGGGCTTGAGGCGGCGCCGCTTGTCACTCCTCGCCCGAGTGTGCTACTAATGAAGCTTCGGGCTCGAGTTCGTGTGTCGGCCC
>JBBIMZ010000518.1:0-445 GCA_037444135.1 Solibacteraceae bacterium | reverse complement strand
AACACTCGACAATTCCAGGAGGACACGCCAATGAAAATCCGTCCCCTCTACGATCGCGTCTTGATCAAGCGCATCGAGGAAAAGGAGCAGGTTCAAGGCGGCATCATCATCCCCGACACCGCCAAGGAGAAGCCCCAGCAGGGTGAGGTCCTGGCGGTGGGCAAGGGAAAGCGTTTGGAAGACGGCAGCCTCGTCCCGCTCGACGTGAAGGCGGGCGACAAGGTGCTCTTCGGCAAGTATTCCGGCAACGAGGTCAAAATCGACGGCGAAGAGTGCCTGATCCTGCGTGAGGACGAAATCCTCGGGATCCTCGAGGACTAGTCGTGACAATGACAATTCCAGATCAGGAGAGAAGCTCAGATGGCAGCAAAGCAGATTGTTTACAGTGATGAATCCCGGCAGGCGATTTTGCGGGGCGTCAACCAGCTGGCCAACGCGGTCAAAG
>JBBIMZ010000517.1:0-3265 GCA_037444135.1 Solibacteraceae bacterium | reverse complement strand
GCCTCGGTGAAACCCAGCTTGCGGTACAAGGCCTGAGCCGGCCGGTTCGACTGGCGCACCTCGAGAAAATACCAGCCCGGCCGCCCGGCCATCGCGTCCCGCAGCAAGGCGGCGCCGATGCCGCGGCGTCGAAACTCCGGAGCCACGGCGAGATTGAGAATTTCATACTCGCCCGGGCCCGTTTGGCGAACCACGATGAAGCCGGCGACGCGGCGTCCGCAGACCGCGACGCGGCAGTCGTAGTCCAGGTACCAGCGCGGCTCCCAGCGGGCCGCCTGCGGGCTGGCGCGCTGGATCGCTTCGATCGCTTCGAGATCGCCCTCCGCGGCGGGCCGGATGCTCCCAGCCGGGGAAGCAGGCTCACTCCGGCTCTCGCCGGACCGCGTCGCCCGCAGCACCGCCGCGGCCGCCAAAGGCAGTACCGAACCGATCGCGCACACCGGGCCGAACCCGTAGCGGTCGATCAGCGCGCCGATGCCGGGCGACGCCAGCGTCTGCATCAATCCGAAAGCGAACGTCAGTGCGCCGACGGCGGAAGCGGCCCGCCCGGCGCCGAACAGATCGAGCGGCATCGCGTAGATGTTCACGCTCATCGCGGCGGTCCAGAAAAAACTGAGCGAAATCCCCAGCGTCGCCAGCGCCGCTGTCGGCAGATGGGGCACCGCGGCCGTCGCTAGTAGCGCCCAGCCGCTCCAGCGGCAGATCCGCAGCCGGGCGCCTTCCGGAGCTTCGCCGCGGCGCATGAGCCGGTAGGCCGCCCACCCGCCGAAAAGCCCGCCCAGATTGGCGAAGACCGGCGGGATCCATGCCAGACGCCGGTTGGCCTCCGTTGGGTCCAGACCGTACTCGCCCACTAGAAACAGCGTCGTCCAGTTCGTCCAGAGACTGAACAGGACCATCGACAGGACGTTCGCCGAGACCAGAGCCCACAGCCGGCGGTCCCGTACCAGATCGCCGACGGGCGTCTTCGGTCCCTCGAGGTCCCCGGCCGGCGGCGGAATCGCGCGCGCCGTCGCCAGCCAGAGCGGAATCCACATGAACCCGGCCAGCCCGGTCATAACGAAGGCCGCCCGCCAGCCGTGCCGCGCCGACAGCCACGCAGCCGCTAGGGGTGCGCCCGCCGCTCCCAAACTCAGGCCGATCTGGTTGAACGCCGCACCGAGCGCCCGCTCCCTCGGCGGCAGATAGAGGGCGTTGGCCTTGCCGGAAGCGGGAATGCCGCCGGATTCGGCTAGCCCCAGGGCGGCCCGCATCCCCAGCAAACCAGCAAAACTCGTCACCAGCCCGGTGCCGACGCCGGCCAGCGACCAGGCTGCCACCGACAGGCTGATGCCCCGGTTGAGGCCCACACGGTCGATGAACAGACCCGCAAACGGCGAGCTCAGCGCGTAGGCTAGCGAAAAGGCCGACAGCAACAGCCCGTACTGTGCGTTGGAGAGCGCAAACTCGCTCCGGATCCCCGGCGCCAGCGCCGCCAGAAGCTGCCGGTCCAGATAATTCAGCGCCGTCGCCAGCGTGAATATCCCGAAGGCGATCCACCGGGCCGGAACGCGGCGCATCAGCGGAACTCGATGACGGTAACCTCGCCGGAGGTCTTCAATTTGGCGTCGGCCTGCGTCACGTACTCGACCATCACCTCGCGCGGCGGTTTCTGCGGACCGCATCCGAGCGCCTTCTCACCGCCCCCGAGAATCACCACCTGCGAAGGATCACGGATCAGCAAGGCGACGGCTCGCCCGTCGCTCGAGCGGATCGCCACGCGCGCCTGCGCGCCAAGGCAATCGACGCGCTCGAGCAGTCCCTGCACCTTGCCCTTCGGCCTGGGATCGTCCCACCATTCGACCACCTTGCCCGGCGGCGGCGCTCCAGCTTCGGCTCGCGACACCCGCTGTTCGGCCTCCCGGATGTTCTCCAGCATCTTTTCCTTCAGGCGGCGGATCTCCTCCTGCTGGCGCCGCCGCTCCGCTTCGGCGCGGTCGGCGCGCTCGGTCTCTACGCGGCGCCGGGCGATCCGCAACCGCTCGCGCTCGGCGTAGGACTTTGCCGCCCGCTCGGCCGCCGCCCACGCCTTGCCGGCTTCGGTGAAATCGCCGGCGGCGAGCAGGGCTTCGGCCAGCGCCTCCCAATAAGCCGCGTTCCGCGGCTCGAGCGCCGCCGCTTTCTTGAGCAGAGCAGCCTTCTCGGCCGGCGCGCCGGCCAGGGCCGCCAGGCGGAACACCGGTGCTCCCCAGCGGGGATTCAGAGCCGCCGCCTTCTCCAGGGCTGCGCGGGCCTTCGCCGGGTCGGCGAGCCGCAGGGCGTACTCGTAATGGCAGCGCGCGCTCGTGCTTCCGGCCGCTACGGCCTCCTCGTACATCTCCAGCCCCTCCAGCGCCTCCGGCGACTTGCCGAACCGGTTCAGCACAGCCCGATAGGCCGATTGCGCCCCCTCCCCCTCCAGCAGGTCCGCAAGCAACGCCGCCGCCTGCGCCGGGTCCACGTCCCGCACGCGGTAATCCCGTTCCGGATCGATCGGTGCGCCGGTGAGTTTCCGCGTGCCGAACGCCCCGGCGCGGCGGTAGTTCTCGGCCTCTTCTTCGATCTGCTGCGGCGTTCGCTCGAAGGCGTTCCGGTAGGCTGCCACCCAGTCGGCGCCCTGTTCTAGGTTCGAAATGAGCACCCGCAGCCGCCCGCCGTACTCCGGCGTCACCGCCAGCAGATGCGTCTTCGCCCACTCCGGCGTGCGTTCCCCTTCCGGAGGAGGGGCGCCCAGAGTGACGCGCGTCCGCTCGATGTCGAGCGTGGAAAATACCGCCGCGAGTCCCCGCTCGACCCATTCGGGAAGAGGGCCCGTGCCGGATTCGAGCAATGTGCGAGTCAGCCGAGCCAGCGGAAGCCGCTGATCTTTCACCGCCGCCATGATCCAGCCGTCGCGCCGCTGCTTCAACACTCCCACCGGGTAGCCGCGCGCATCGCGGGCCGATTCGAGCAGCATCACCCGCACCGGCCAGACCGGGGCGATCTCCGGCTTGCCGATCACCTGGCCCAGGGCATGCCGGAACTGCTCCAGATCCGCCAGCGCGAGGCGTCCCGCTCTGGCCCCGGCGGCCGTGTACACCTCGAACGGCCCGGAGCGCACCACCGACCAGCGCTCGGCTCCCGGCGCCGGCGGCGCCAGCAGCATCAGCAGAACAAGCGCAACCACGTCCCCATGGCAATCATACAACCCCCGAGCCCGCCGCAGACCGGCTTCAAGCGCCGTCATCCGCCCCCGGCGCCTCGAGCG
>JBBIMZ010000516.1:0-3265 GCA_037444135.1 Solibacteraceae bacterium | reverse complement strand
GACCAGCTCGCCGGTGGAGTGGAGATTCAGTTTTTCCATGATGCGGCCGCGGTGGGCTTCGACGGTGTAAACGCTCAACCGGAGGGCGGCGGCGATTTCCTTGTTGGTCTTGCCTTCGGCGATCATCTGAAGGACTTCCCGCTCGCGGCTGGTCAGCAGGTCGACCGGATCGGAGACGTGCTTGCGATAATCGCTCAGCACGGCTTCCGAGACGGCCGGGCTGAGATAGCCTTCGCCGCGGGCGACGGCGCGCACGGCGGCCACTAGATCGGTGTCCAGGGCGTCTTTGAGCAGGTAGCCCTTGGCGCCGGCGCGCAGGATCTCGCGCACGTAGACGGCGTCTTTGTGCATGCTGAGCGCCAGCACGCGCGTGCGCGGGGAGACCTCGGCGATGCGGCGCGTCGCCTCGATGCCGTTCAGCTCCGGCATGGAGACGTCGACGACGGCGATGTCGGGCTGGAGCCGGGCTGACTCGCTGACGGCCTGGCGGCCGTTGGCCGCTTCGCCGACGACCTCCATGTCGGGCTGCGCGCCGAGGATCAGGCGGAAGCCCTGCCGGACGACCGCATGGTCATCGGCCAACAGGATCCGGATCTTTCGGTTCGGCGCCATTCGGGGATTCCGGGACCGGGATCACGACCTCGACCGTGAAGCCGTGGTCGCGCGACAGCAGCAACCGGCCCCCCGCGTGGCGGGCCCGCGCCTTCATGCCGATCAATCCGAGGCTGGCCGACCGCTCCGTCGGGGAGGTTCCCTCCGGGGCTCCCCGCCCGTTGTCGGCGATGCGCAGCCGGATTTCGCGGGCCGTGCGTGTGAGCCGGAGATCGACCTCGGTGGCGCCGGAATGGCGAGCCACGTTGGTGAGCGCCTCCTGGGCGATCCGGAACAAGTGGGTCTCGGTTTGGTCGCCCAGCCGGCCTTGAAAATTGGAACCATAGCGGATGCGGATGCGGGTGCGCTCGGAGAACTTTTCGGCGAGCCAGCGCAGGGCGGCGTCGAGGCCGAAATCGTCCAGGATGACGGGGCGGAGCAGCTGCGACAACTCGCGCACGTTCGAGATCGCGTCGCCGGCGAGCTGGAGGCAGTCGCGTTGCTTGAGAGCGTAGTTCTCGGCGTTCATCGACAGCAAGTTAGCTTTCAGGGCGGCCAGTGTCTGGCCGAGCTCGTCGTGGAGTTCGTGAGAAAAGCGGCGGGCGGCCGCCTCCTGGCCCTCGAGCATATGCCAGGAGACGCGGCTGAGCTCTCCGGCCTGGCGCTCCATTTTGCGGAACGAAGCGGCCGTCATGCGAACCGTCATCACCGAGCAGGCCAGCGCCAGCAGGAAACAGGAGCCGAGCAGCACGAGCGAGTCGTGGACCGTCTTGCGCGCCTGGGCGGCGATGCGGCCGTCCAGCTGCCGGGCCCCCGCCGAACTGGCGGCCAACAGTTGCGCGACGCGGCGGAGGACCTGTTCGTGAAGCGCGAACAGATTCTTCATCGAGGCGCCGGAGGCTCGCTCCTGACGGATCACGGCGCGGGCCTCGCGGGAAAAGGTGCGGGCCGCCTCGAGCAAGTCGGTCCACAAGCGGGCCTCCGGCGTACCGGAGGCGCTGGCGGCGATGCGGGCGAAGTCCTGATCGGTCGCCTCCAGTTCGGCCAGAAGACTGTCGCGATCTTCGGGCTCAGGCTCCGGCCGGCGAATCAGCCGATAGAAGACGGCGTTGATCGTGGCCTGTTCGATCTCGATTTCACTAATGAGCCGGGCGGTGAGAAGCTGATGATGAACGAGCTGGCCGGCGTCGCGCTCCAGCGTGCGCGCCCCCCGTGCGGCGACGAAGCCGGCGACGACCAGCAGCGCCATGACCAGCGCAAAACCAGCGATCAAGATCTTGAGAATGGTGCGCTCGGTGATGGGCGGCGAGGTCATGGCGCCGAGGCCGCCGCTGCCAACCAGCGGGGCACTCTCAGTGTAGTCGACCGGCGGCCGATTGGGCTCGGAGGGAGCGGTCATGGCAGGCGCCCCGGCACAGGCGGGTTGAAAGGTGGGCTCGAACGGCTCCTTCGAGCCCACGGCAAGCGGCCGCTACTGCTGTTGCTGTTCGGCCTTCGCGTGCTTCTTGCTCTCCTTCTTCTCCTTGTGCTTCTTGCTCTTGGTGGTCTTCTGCGAGCCGGACTCGGCCGTAGTCGCCGTCTGGCCTTGCGGGGCGGCGACGGCGAACGTCGGAATCAGAATCGCGATCGCCAGTAGCGCTACTCTCAGTGCTTTCATTCCAGTCATCTCCTTTGGCGGAGCGCCGGTTCTCTCTGCGCCCGCCACTTCCACAATGCCGCAAGCAGGCGGCAGTTCCCATCGCCTCGCCGGGCTAGGCGCCGCTCCGAATTTCAGGGATGGACGCCGCGGCGGTCGTTGTGCCGGCCGGGGATGCAGCGATTCCGCAACCAACGGACCGCCGCTGACCTAAACAATTGATCCTGGTTTTGTTTTCGTGCCAGCGCTGTGACCCTGTCCTGCCTCAGTTGGAAATGGAGGAAGCGTTCTCCCGTTAAGCTATAAGAAGAGAACGCGTGAAACAGCAAGGAAGCACCACACCGCAGAAGAGAAGGTTGCCATTCTGAGGCGCCATTTTTTGGACAAGGTGCCGGTCTCGGACCTGTGCGAGGAGAATACAGTGCCTTTTCGGCGACCGGTTTGACGGCTGGATTTCGCGACAGCGCGTTGAGCGCCATCCAGCGAACATACTCGGAGCGGTCCGTCGTGGCCAGGTCCGCCAGTAGAGGCGCCGGGATCGGCATGCCTCGGTTGAGGGCGGCATAGAGGATTCGCGCCCGCACGTCATCGTCGGTTTCCCGGGCGCCGCGAAGCACCTCCAGGAGCAGATCGCGATTGCCAACGCCGGGCGCCGGAAAAATCGCCACCCCGGTCTTCGCCGCCAGTTCCCTCCAGGACCTCCACCAACTGGCAATCTCGGATGCTCGCCTGCAACCAACCTTTCTCGTACACGATGGAGATCCGTTCGGACAGCGCAGCGGCGAAGCGCGCCTGCCGGCTCTTGCGCGGCGCAAACGAGCGTAAGCCCGAACTGGAAAAGACAAAATGCAGAGCAACTATAAGTAGGCATCGCCTTTACTCTGAGGGTTCCGTTCGTTTCATGAAATTAGAGCGAGCTGGCGACGTCAAGCATCAGGAAGCCGTCGCAGGCTTGGTCCAACAGTCAGCGCTGCGGCGTCGGCGGCGGCTCGATCTTGCCGCCGAGGGCCAGGATGACCTTCAGCGTTTCGATGGCGT
>JBBIMZ010000515.1:0-3272 GCA_037444135.1 Solibacteraceae bacterium | reverse complement strand
CTGCTGGACCAAGCGCGAGGTCGACAGACCGGCTCCGTCGCCGGCGGCGGCCTGTTCCAGGCAGGCCCGCACGTGGGTGCGCAGCGCCGCCTGTAGCGTCGCCATCAGGAGCGCTGCGGAGATCCCCTTGCCGGCCACGTCGCCGATGGCGAGCGCGGCATAAGCGCCGTGGAGAGCCTGATAGTCGTAGTAGTCTCCGGACACCATCCGGGCGGGCGTACAGTGAGCGCGCAACTCCAGCCGCGCCAGGGCAGGGACGCTCCGCGGATACAACTGGCGCTGCACTTCCCGGGCGATTTCGAGTTCGGCCTGAATCCGCTCCTTCTCCTTGGCGATGGCGAGCAGCCGTTCGAGATTCTCGCTCATGCGGTTGAATGACTCGCTCACCGTAGCCATCTGATCGTCGCCGCGGACCTCGATGCGGTGCGAGAAGTCTCCCTGGCGGATCCGCTCGGTGGCCTCATAGAGGCTGTTGAACGCGCCGGTGATGGTCCGGGTGATCGAAACCCCGATATAGAGCGAAACAACCTCGACGACGAGGAAGGCGCCGGCGATCAGGTAGAGCCAGTAGAGGAGGTTCGCGCCCTGGGTTTGCGGCCGCGAAACCACGTCGTAGACGGTGGAGACGCGGAATCGCACGGCCAGCAGTCCGGCGGCCGACCGTTCGGGAGTTTCCCAGATGGCGATCGGAAGGGCGACACCCCAGGTCACGGCCGGGTCCAGCCGGTGGCGGGGAGGCGAGAGGCCGCTGCGGCGGGAGACGCCGGCCGGCCGATTGTGAACGCGCATGGGAACCGGCGGGTCGCCGAGGTCGACGATGACCACTTCGCCGATTCCGGGAGCGAGCCCGGCGAGGAAGTCCCGCGTCAGCGGCGCCAGGGCTGTGACCTCGGTATCGCCGGCAGCGGCTCGCGCCCACAGGTAAAGCCATCCGCCCCGGACGACGGCGCCGGCAGTCTGTCCGAAACCAGCCGGCGGCGGCTCCATCCCGGCCTGCGAGCGGTAGCGCACGGCGCCGCGGTCGCGGACCACGACGGCCAGGTCCGGACGCGAGGCGCTGAACAACGCCCGCATGCGCTCCCAGGCGCGTTCTCGCTCGAGGGCCGGCGCGCGAGCCAGCGAAGCGGCGGCGTCGCGGAGCGCCTGGGCACGGCGGTCGAATTCCGAGCTCACCAGATACACGGCGATCTGCGCGGCCAGGAAGATGCCGCCCAGATAGGCAAAGACAGCGATCAAGAGCGTCGGGACGACGGCGATAAACAAATAGGCCACCAGGAGGCGGTTGCGCAGCCTCCAAATCACCTTGCGGACTCCGGCGCGCAGCCACTTGAGGGCGGCCCAGCCGCCGGTCGCGACCAGCGCCAGATACAGGATCAGCCGGGTGACGGTGGCCACCTCGAGCCAGCCCGACACCAGCCAGGCGGCGAGGGCGAGCAGGAAGGCCTTCTCGGCCCGGCCAAGCCGACGGGCCAGAGCCGGCACAAGAGGCCCACCGTCCATGGTTCAGACTCGGGATTTGGCGATCGCCGGCGTTTCTTCCTCGGGAGCGCCGGGGGCGCCTTTCACTTCCAGGTAGTGGCGCGTCAGACCGTCCTTGAGGATGGCGAAGGCGGTGTCCGGATCGTCGGCCCACTCGAACAGGCGCACATCCTCGGGACTGATCATTCCCCATCGCACGAGCGCGTCGAAGTTGATGATCTCTTTCCAGAAGGCGGCGCCGTAGAGCACCAGCACCATCTTCTTTTCGATCTTGCGGGTTTGCACGAGCGTCAGCAGCTCGAACAGCTCGTCCATGGTGCCGAAGCCGCCGGGGAAGACCACCATCGCCTTGGCCAAGTAGGCAAACCAGAACTTGCGCATGAAGAAGTAGCGGAACTCGAAGTTGAGCTCCGGCGTGATGTAGGGGTTGGGGAGCTGTTCGAGCGGCAGGCCGATGTTCAACCCGATGCTCTTGCTGCCGGCCTCGGCGGCGCCGCGGTTGGCGGCCTCCATGATGCCCGGCCCGCCCCCCGTGCAGATGACGAAGCGGCGGCTGGCGTTCGGCAACGAGTCCGACCACTCGGCCAGCATCCGCGCCAGTTGCCTCGCCTCCTGGTAATAGCGCCCGAACGGGCCGTCCTCGCGGATGCGCGCCGAGCCGAAAAAAACGATCGTGTCGTGGACGCGCTCGCGCTGGAACTCGGCGAGCGGGTGGAGGAATTCCGCCAGGATGCGGATGGGCCGGCCCTCGCGGCGTTCGAGGAACTCCAGGTTCTTATAGGCCAGCTGGGGCACGCGGACTTTTAAGTTATTGTCCTGACTCATCGGGATCTGCCGCCTCGTGTCGGGATTCGAGCCGCTGAAGCCGATGCTCCAATTCTCGCACTCTCTTGAGCAGCTCCGGAAGCGAGGGGAAGGCCGTGACGGCCCGCCGCCACTGGCGCGCGTCGAAAGCGGGACTTCCCGAGACGACGGCGCCCTCGGGAACGTCTCCGCCGATGCCGCTCTGCGCGTAGACGACGGCGTTACGGTGAATGGTCAAGTGGCCCGAGACGCCCGCCTGGCCGGCCAGAAGCACGTTCTCCTCCAGGATGGAGCTGCCCGCCAGACCCACCTGGGCGCAGAGGATATTGTTCTCGCCGACCACGCAGGCGTGGCCGACCTGGACGAGATTGTCGATCTTGGCGCCGCGCTTGACGCGCGTCTCGCCGACGGTGGCCCGGTCGATCGCGCTCAGGCACTGGATCTCGACGTCGTCCTCGATGACGGCGATGCCCGACTGGACGATCTTGTGATGCGTGCCGTCGGCGCGTTTGGCGAAGCCGAAGCCGTCGCCGCCCACGACCGCCCCATTCTGGAGAATCACGCGGTCGCCGATCCGGCAGAACTCGCGCACGACGGCGAAGGAGTGCGCGCAGAAGTCGTCGCCGATCCGAGCGCCGGGATAGATGACCACGTGGGGATGGAGAACGGCGTTGCGGCCGATGACGACGTGGTCGCCGATGACGACGTAGGCGCCGATGGAAGCGTTCGGCCCGATCGTGGCCGAGGGAGCGATGACGGCGGTCGGGTGGATGCCCGGGGCGGGGCGCGGAGGCTGATAGAACAGCTCGAGCGCCCGGGCGAAGTCCAGGTAGGGGTTCGGCGAGACCAGGCTCCGGATGGGCGCCTGGGTCACCGGCTCGCTGACGAGGATCGCGGCAGCGCGGCACTGTTTCAATTTGCGGGCGTACTTGGGGTTGGCCAGGAAGGTCAGCTCGGTGGGGCCGGCCCGCTCCATGCCCGCCACTCCG
>JBBIMZ010000514.1:0-3272 GCA_037444135.1 Solibacteraceae bacterium | reverse complement strand
GCCGTCGTTGTGGGAACATCCCAGCCCCCTTTCCGGATACCTGGGCTGATTATAGCGACTCGGCGAGCCCGGCGCCAGGGCGGCCACAGGCTCGGCCCACCCTTGATTTCCAGGCGCCGCGGGAGTAGATTCGTTGCCGGGAGCGGACGGCGGTCCGCTCGCGCATAGAGAGGAGGTTTCCGAGCATGGCAGTTTCGGTGAAAAAGATCAATTTGTGGCGCGCCGAAGTGGAGAACAAGCCCGGAATGCTGGCCGCGACGCTGGCTCCGCTGGCGGGCGCCGGCGCGGACCTGCACGTGGTCATGGGATACCGCATCCCGGGCCAGGAGGCGAAAGCCGTCATCGAAGTCTACCCGGTGAGCGGCAAGAAGGTCACGGCGGCCGCGCAGTCGGCGGGTCTGGCGGCCGCGGCCTTCCCGGCGCTGCTGGTCGAAGGGGACAACGAACCCGGTCTCGGCCACAAGCTCGCTCAGGCTCTGGCGGATGCAGGCATCAATCTGAGCTTTTTCGTGGCCCAGGTGCTCGAGGACCGCTATTCGGCGGTGATCGGCTTCGAGAACGACGAGGATGCCCGCAAGGCGACGCCGATCATCCGCAAGGCAGGCGCCAAGAAATAGGGTCAGCCGGGTAAGGCCTTCCGCCAGACGGCGTCGTAATTGACGAGCCGGCGGCGCTCGTGCACCAGAGCGAGCCCGGCGCCGTCGGCCAGTTCCCGGAGCTTGTCAAGCGTCGGCCAGCCGAGATCCCGGAGGAGGCTGGATCCGGCGGCCGCCACGCGCCGGGGAACGACAAAGTCGCAATAGATCAGCCAGCCGCCAGGCTCGAGCACGCGCGTCATTTCCCGGAACGCTCGCTCCCAGTCAGGAATATGATGTGTAGTCTTGTTCGTGGCGACGATGCGGAAGCAGCCGGTCCGGAAGGGAAGCCTGCGGGCGTCGGCGACAAGGAATTGCACACCCGCAGGATCGCGGTCGGCAGTGCGAGCCGCCCGGATCTGATCGGGGTCGGCGTCGACTCCGGTCACGCGGAGGCGGAAACACCGCGCCACATGAATCGCCGCCGCGCCGTTGCCGCAGCCCACGTCCAGGTATCGCGCGCCCGGCGCGCTCTCGATCCGGCCGAGCATCTGCCCGGCGTGGCGCGCTGCGCTGCGCGAACGGATCCGGCTGTTGACCAGGAATTTCTCGACCCGGTTCACCCGAAAGCCCGCCGCAGAAGTTCCAGGCTTTTCGGCACCGCCGTCGCCGGATCCTCCCTGCCTTCCATCTCGAGCGACACATAACCGCGAAAGCCCGCCGCGCGCAGAATCGCCGCGATCCGGCCGTAATCCAGGTCGAGCGTGTACCACTCGCCGCCGCCGAAGTAGGTCTTGGCCTGGACGATCGTGGCGTAGGGCGCCAGCATTTCGATCTGCGGGTACGGGTCGCCGGCGTAGTTGCCGGTGTCCAGGTTGACGCCGAGCCAAGGCGAGTTCACAGCCCGGACGATCCGCAGCACCGCCTCGGGCCGCGTCGTCAATCCCCAGTGGTTTTCGAGCGCCAGCATCACGCCGGCCTGCTCGGCTGCGGGAAGGCACTCCCGGATGGCGTCGATGCACCAGCCGAAGGCGTCTTCATCGGTGTAGCCCGCCAGCGGCGGTTCGGCGCCGCGCACCTTCATCAGCTCGTCGAACGACTTGACCGTGCCCCAGCGGCCTGAGTTCAGCCGGACGCACGGAATGCCCAACTGCGCCGCAAGCCGGATCATGTCCCGAGTGTGGTCGATGTTCTGCCGCCGCACCTGGGGGTCGGGCGACACGAAGCTCTGGTGAATCGAAAGCATCACCAGATCCAACCCGTTGACGAACGCCGTTCGCTTCAAGCTGTTGACGTATCCGGCCGATTCGGAAGCCATCTGCCGGTGCAGGATCTCGACGCCGTCGAAACCCAGGCGGGCCGCCTCCTCGATCACCTTCTCGATGGGGAATTTCTCGCCGCGGAAATGCCAATACGAGTAAGTCGACACAGCGAGGCGGATCCGACGAGCCGCGGCCGCCGGCTGTGGAGTGGCCGCGGCGGGGCCTGCCAGCGCGGTGAGCAGGGCAGCGCGGCGGGTGACCGGCATGGCACCAGTGTAGCGCGGCGGCCAAACCGCCCTAGTCGCGCCGAACATCGCCCGCCCGGGCGCCCGTGAAGTATTTCTTGACGATCCACTCCGGCTGCCACTTGTCGGGTTCGCGCCGGGCGCCCCTCATGTCGATGCGCCGCGGCTGCGGCTTGTCGGTCGACAGCGGCTGCGTATCCCCGACGCGCCGCTGCCACTCGCCCAGCAGCCGCATCAGGCGATCGATCCGCCCGGCCTGCTCGGGCGCCTCCGCCAGATTGTGCAACTCGTCCGGGTCGCTGGCCAGATCGAACAACTGCGTGTAGTTGATCTGCGGGTATCGCAACAGCTTATAGCGCTCATCGCGCACCGCGCGGATCAGGTTCATATAAGACAGAAACAGCGAATCGCGCACGCGATCTTTCTCTCCCCGCCACAGCGGCGCCAGATCCTGGCCGTCGATATCCTGCGCCGGCGCGATCCCTGCCAGCCGCAGCACGGTCGGAAACAGGTCCAACAGATAGGTGAACGCCTGGGTGGACCGCCCCGCCGGCACTCCGGGCCCGGCGATGATCAAGGGGCACTTCTGGCTGTGCTCGTACAGATTCTGCTTGCCCAGCAGGCCGTGGCTGCCGATCGCCAGACCTTGGTCGGCGGCGAAGATCACGTAGGTGTTCGCCGTCCGCCCGCTCGCCTCGAGCGCCTCCAGGATGCGCCCGATCTGCTCGTCCAGGTGCGTGATCATGCCGTAGTACTCGGCCAGTTGGTCGCGGATCACTTCCGGCGTGCGCGGCCACGGGGCCAGGTTTTCGTCCCGCCCTTGCAGGTTGCCGCTGTTGAAGGGGTGTTGCGGCATGAAGTTGCTCGGCAGCGGCGGCGGGTTAGCGTAGTACATCTGCCGGTACGGCTCAGGGGGCTGGCGCGGATCGTGCGGCGCCGTGAAGGCCACGTAGGCGTAAAACGGCCTCTCGTCCCGGTAGTTTCGAAGAAACTCGATCGCTGCGTCGGCGAACAGTTCGCTCGAAAACTTCTCTCCGGTGCGCGCGTTCACCAGCCGGCCGTCAGCGGAGAGGTCCTCGACCGGCACCTTCGTGTGGTCGGACATGCCGCCGAAGAAGACGGCTTTGCCGCGGGCGAAGCCCCGCAGCCAGGACGGCCGCTCGTTGTGCCACTTGCCGGTGGCGAAGGTG
>JBBIMZ010000513.1:0-3283 GCA_037444135.1 Solibacteraceae bacterium | reverse complement strand
TCGAGCAAGCCATCACGGAGTTTCTCGAAGGCGTTTACGGCAAGGCGGCCCCGTTCCTCCGCGACTACTTCGAGCTGCTGCATCATGAAGTGCGCCTGCCGCCCCGGGGGCTGGGCCGGCATTTGTGGATCTTCGGCGCGCCGGAGTTTTCCGCGGATCTCTCCGCCCGCGCCCGGGAGTTGTTCCGGCGGGCGCTGGAGGCGTCGGACAGCGAGGCGGTCCGCAAGCGCGTTCGCAAGGCGGCCCTCTCGATCGATTACCTGGACTTGCTCGCCGCCAAAGAGTTTCACGTTCAGGACGGCCTGTATGCGCCGCGCGACCTGGCGTCCTTGAAGCAGCGCTTTGACCGGCTGATGGCCGACCTGCGCTCGTTCGGCATCGCGAGCATCCGTGAAGGCGTCGACCTCGAAGGCGACGAAGAGGAGTTCCGCACGCGCATCTGGCCGTATTCGCTGGTTAGGCTGGAAAACGCCGCCCTTCGCGCCGACGTCGCGCACGAACTCGGGGGTCGGGTGATCCGCATTTTCGACAAGAAGGCGAACCGGGACTGGCTCCGGCGGCCCAGTCCGGGCGAGCGGGGCTATCCCGCCGTGGCCGGGCTCGGCGTCTATCTGTACCCGGACTGGCAGTCGCGCAATCGCTTCGAGATCCGCTTCGAGCCTCCGCAGCGGAGCGCTTCGGAGGTAACGCTCACCGGCACGGCCGTCAACGGGTTGAACGTCCGCCAGCGCCTGCGGGTGGACGGCGATGAGGCGATCCTCTGGACCGAAGCGACGGTCGAAAACGCCTCGGCGGTTCCCGTAGAGGCCGCCGTGGTCTGGCGCGCCGAAACCGATCCCGGCGGCGACTACCGCGAGCTCGGATACCGGTTCACGGCGCAAGACGGCACGCCGATCGAGCGGTCGCTGCTGCGTTCGGACGAACAGCCTTCCGGCGCAGAAGACTATACCGGCCGGAGGTTGCCCGATCGGGAGTGGCGCATGACAGGGCGCGAAGGCGCTTTGGCCGGCGTTCGATTCTCACCCGAGGAGATCGCGCGCGCCCGCATCAGTTGGACGGCCAAGCACCAGCCGCGGGTCATCGTCGATCTCTGGTCGCCGGAGCGGACGCTGGCGCCGGGCGAGCGCATCGTCCTGAAAGCCGGGTTCCTCCTCCCCGGCGCCTGAGGTCCCGGCCGGGAGCGTCCGGCCGGCGCGTCATGGCTTCGCTTGAAGCAGGCGGCCGAGCGGCGCGCCGGCGGCGCCCGCCAGTTCGCGATAGTCCACTCCGGCGAGCTCGAGCATCGTGGGGGCGATATCGCTGGCCGTGGCGGTGAGCCGGGCGTCGGCTTCCCCGACCGGCGCGACGCCCGGCCCGATCGCCGCCAGCCAGATATAGCGCGCTCCCTCGACCTTGGCGCCGTGGCGCGTCCAGTCTTCCGGCGTTCCACCGCGGCCGTGGTCACTCGCTACGAACAGCGCCGTCCGGCCGCGGCAGTCCGGATCCTGCTCGACCGCCTCCCAGAACCGCCGGAGGCACTGATCGAAGTAAAAGACTGTCTCCAGATACCGGTCATAGCGCCGGTCATGCGCCCAGTCGTCGGTTTCACCGAGGGCTACATAGAGAACCCGGGGTTTCACGGTGCGCCAATATTCGACGGCCATCTCGAACGTGAAGAAGTCGTGCCGCACGCTCCGCCACGGTGTCAGGAGCTCGAACTGGAGGCGACTCAGGTCCGCCAGGCGCGCTGAAGCGGAGGCCTGCCGCACGGGCCGGTAACCCGCGTTGATGAACACGCTGCCCGGCTCATGCGCTCCGATCCCCTCGAAGACCTCCCAGGAGCCGAACACGGCCGCTTTCTCGCGCGGCAGGCGCCAGGAACGGCGTAAGACCTCAAGCACGGTCGGCACGGGGCTCGGACGCAAGTCGTTGGTGTCGATGACGCCGTCGTGGGGCCGCCCGGTCAGGATCTCGGCGTAGCCCGGATAGGAAAACCAATGCCGGTTCCGGAGTACAACCTCGCTGCCCTTGTCGCGGTTGCCTAGTAAGGCCCCCTGGCGGGCCACCACGCTCCACAGAAACGGCATCAGGCGGCGCCGCCGCTCTTCGGCGGTCGGGGCCGCGAACCGCGCCCGCACCTCCGGGGCATCCTTCATTCCCGCCTGCGGATCGTCGCGGAGCATCTCGTCGGCTCCGCGAAACACCTCCTGCCAGCGGAGGCCGTCGGCGGTCATCAAGATCAGGTTGCGAACGGACTGCGGGGGAACGGGCGCGGCCCCAGCGCCGGCCAGAGCGGCCAGGAAATCTCGTCGTTGCACTCGTCCATCCTACTGCGGAAGACAATAAAGAGAGATGATCTCGGTAACGGCACAGTATGCGCTGCGGGCCCTGATTCAGCTCGCCGCAGCGGCTCCGGGCAAGTTCCTTCTTGGTCGGGATCTTGCGCGGCAAGCCGGCGTCCCCCGGAATTATCTGTCCAAGATCCTTCTGGTGCTGAACAATGCGGGCCTGATCGAAGCCTCGCGGGGCGCCGGCGGCGGTTACCGGCTGCGCCGAAAGCCGCAGGAGATTCCCTTGGCGGAGGTCATCGGGTTGTTCGATCGCAATCTGACTCCGCCGGCGTGTCTGCTCGGCCTCCGGCCGGTTTGTTCGGACCAAGATCCGTGCGTCGCGCACGCGTCCTGGCGCAGGACCAAACAGTGCCTGCTGCGCTTTCTGCAGAAGACCACCCTGGCCGAGATCTCTGACAGTCGCGTCATTCCTTCCGGGGTGTCCGGACATCCCGGAAGGCGGCCGGACCGAGGCGCTCCGAAAGAGCCCCGGGCGAGCGGGCCGTCCCCCTAGCTAGCCGCCCTGGTAGCGCGGGGCGGCGGCGCCGGCGCGCTGGAGGTTGCGCTTCCAGTCCTCCAGATGCGGGCCGGCGATCAGCTTGCCGCGCTTGCGCAGTTCGCTCAGCTCGGCCTCCGAGAGCGGCCGGAACTGTTGGGCGATCCGCACGTCGTCTTCGATCTGCCCGGTCGTGGTGGCGCCCAGCGTCACGCAGTGGATCGGCAGACTCAGCACGTACTCGAGGCACTGCCGGACGCTGAAGGACTGGAGAAGTTTGGCGTTGGCCGTGCTTTTCATCGCCTGAATGCCCAGGCCCCGCTTGACGGCCTCCGGGAGCACGAGCTGCTCGAAGCTAAGGTAGCTCGGATCGGCGATGTGCAGCGGCATGAGGATCGTATCGTAGCCGTCGTAGCGCCGCAACATCTCCAAATGAACGTGGGGGTCGTGATGCCCGGTGAAACCGATGAAGCGGCAC
>JBBIMZ010000512.1:0-3284 GCA_037444135.1 Solibacteraceae bacterium | reverse complement strand
TCTGCGTGTAGCGCACGTCCTGAGCCGTCAACTCCTTGCGGTTGCGCTCGTTGAACGCCGCCGGGCTGTGATGGGCGCCGGCGCCCGGCCGCCCTTCGGCCGCCGCGCTCGTCGACGGCCCGCTGCCGAAAACCTTCCAAGGCCGCGTCGCGTAAATGGCTTCGCCGTTCACCGCCATCCAGCGGGCGATCTCGTCCAGAATCTTGAGCTCTTCGGCGTCGAGCTCGCCGCTCGACGGCAGCGGAAAGTTCAGCAGCAGGTTCCCGTTGCGGCTGACGATGTCCACGAGCATGTCGATGACGATCTTCGGCGACTTGTAGCGCGCTTCCTTGTCGTAGTGCCAGTGCCCGATGCAGGTGTCGGTCTGCCAGGGCTCCTCCCAGATCCGGTCCACGACGCCCCGCTCGAGGTCGAGCACGCACGTGCCGCGGACGCAATCGGCGCGCCCTTTGTTCGTATACACGGCCTCAGTGGCATTGCCGCGCGCTTTCGTGTTGTAGAGGTGGGCGGCGAGGGCCAGACCCCATTCGCCGAAAAAGATGGGGCCGTCCGTGTACAGCAGATCCGGCTGGTACTGATCGATGAGATCTTTGATGCGGGCAAAGTAGTGCTGCTTCCAGCGCAGCGGCACGCCGGCCTCATCCCAGGCGCTCTTCGGCGCCGGGTGCGTTTCGTGGTACAACTCGGCGTATTTCGGATCGGCGCCGTCGTACGGGACGCCTTTGTACTCGCCTTCACTGTCGGCGCCGTGGCTCGTCTGGAACCAGTGATAGCTCACCGCCAGGTGCTCGCTGACGCCGAAGCGCAGGCCGTGGCGTTGCGCCGCCTTCCGGAAGAGCCCGACGATGTCCTTCTTCGGCCCCATGTTGACCGCATTCCACCGGTGGAGCCTCGAGTTCCAAAGATCGAAGTTGTCGTGGTGGACCCCCATGCTCACGAAATACCTGGCGCCGGCTTTCTTGTACAGCGACATCAAGTAGTCCGGATCGAACTTTTCGGCCTTCCAGGTGGGGATGACGTCCTTGAAACCGAACTTGGACGGATGGCCGTAGCGGGCCACGTGATACTTGTACTGCCGGTGGCCCTGGATGTACATGTTGCGCGCGTACCAGTCACCGAACTCCGGCGCCGACTGCGGCCCCCAGTGCGCCCAGATGCCGAACTTGGCGTCGCGGAACCATTCCGGCGCGCGATACTGGCTGAGAGATTCGCGCGCCGGCTGAAACGGGCCCGGCGCGATTTGCGGAGCCGCCTGCCCACCGGAAGCCGGCCTCCAGACAAGGGACGCCGCTCCCAGCCCCATCGCGTCTCGTCGAGTGATTCGCATGCTCCTTAGTCTAGCCTAGGTCCCCAACCACGGTCACAGGCCGGTCTCGGGCGCCGGTCTCTCTCCAGATCCGGAGCCGCCTCCGGTGATAGGCGGCTGCGTCGGCCAGGAGCGCGATCTCGGCCGCGCTATAGCGGTCGGCCGCCGCGTAAGCTCGCCGCGCCTCCTCCGTGGCGCCTTCCGGCTCGAACATCCACAACCAACGCCGGTAACCTTCCGCGGCCGCTTCGGCCGGAAACAGCCGCGCCTCCCACACCGTCGCCGGGGCGCCGCTCGACCAGACGTCGGCCGCTGCGACACCGGCGGCGCCGAGCCATTCCTGTAGCGGCCGCCCGCAGAAGGTCTCTTCCGTGGCTGACCCCTTGAATGAGTCAGCCACGCCGTAGCAGCGGACGAACCATACCGGCTCGCCGCGACGGTTCCGGCCTCTCTGCACGTCCAGACACGCGCCGGCGGGGAGCGAGAGCGGCTCGGCGACATCGAGGCCGGTGACGACGTTGCCGCCGCCGAGCCGGACGGGCGCCGCAATCCGGCAGCCCTCCACCCAGGCGGCGGAAGACCGGATCAACCCGGGCGCCCGCACCGTGGTGTTCAACACGATGTTTTCGCCGGGCGCGAGCGGCCGGCCGCACGCCTCCAGCCAGCGCGCACCGCTTTCAAACAGTTGCCGCGTCGAGCCGAAGTGCAAAAAGCTGCACCGGTCCAGGCGGCGCGCCTCGAACCGGATCGCTCGCAGCGCCGGAAAGACCGCCGCCAGCTCCGTCTCCGGCCACTCGGAGCCGCCGGCGCGTGTGCTCGCCAGATAGTGCTCGAGCGTCGCCTCGCTCCCCATCGCGCAGCAAATCTCCCGGTAGAGATCCAGGCCGCGATCGATGAGCCGCCGGCGCGCCTCCTCCGTGAAGGCGAACCCGCCGGCTGTCGGGACTGCGCCGAAGGTGTCGAGCAGCGCCGCCGCCGAAGGCGCATCGAGGTTCATCACGCCGATATCGAGCGGCGTGCGGCCGCTCTCGCCGACGGCGCCCTCGGCCCGCTGCTGCTCCGGGGAGGGCTTCTGGAGAAAGCGCCGCACGGTTCCTCCTGCGCCCAGGCAGTAGACCCCGTGGCGGCTGGCCTCCTCGGGCGTGGCGTCACTGGTCAGCGCCGTCACTCCGGCCGGCGCAAAGCGCACCTGGCCGGCATCGAACAGCACGAGCGCGTCGCCGGCCGCCACCACGATCTGGCCGCTGCCCGCCGCCGGAAGCCGCAGGAAGGCCGGAACCAGCACATCGAACAGCGTCCCCGGCAGGGGGCCGCCGACGCCCGGAAGCGGCAGGAAGATCTTGCCGGCGGCGCTGTAGGCGGGCAAGCGCCGCGAATCGCCGCCCGCGTGTACGATCAGCACGCGCAACCGACTCAGGATCCCGGCGGCGGACGTTTCCCCGCGCCGCTCCCGGTTGAGAACCTCGATCAGGCACGCCAGCGTGCTCCCGCCGCTTCCGATCCGCCGGTCCTCCAGGTCCGCCACCGCGAACGCCTCGCGCACCTCGGGCAGGAGCCCCAGGCGGCGCCGCAGCCGCAGTTGTTTTTCATAGGCGCGCGCCTGCGCCTCATGGGAAGCTGTCAAGATCAGATAGTCCCAGGCCGGCATGCGCCGTCATTCCAGCCGGACGGCGACCCGAAACGCTCCCGGCACCGGCTGCTCGGAGGCGACCAGGAGGTAGCCGCCGCCGCATCCCGAGTACATCGCCCCGGCATAGCGCCGCTGATAGCAGGCGAGGATCGCCTTCAAGTCGATCTCGATCGCCGGGTGGCGCACCGTTTGCGGAAGGATGGCCTCCCAGCACTCCATGCACTCGTTCATCGCCCGACCGAGACCGGCCAGGTCGCGCGCCACGATGGCGTCGAAGCAGTCTTTGCCCGTCTGGCCCAGCCGGGCGACCCACTCCGGATCCAGGTTTTGGATCCCCAGCGGATGATA
>JBBIMZ010000511.1:0-3290 GCA_037444135.1 Solibacteraceae bacterium | reverse complement strand
ACGCCCCGTTTCCCCTCTCAGTGTAGCACTCGCCGGCCTCGCGTGGGAGCGGCCTGCAAAGCTCCCCACGCCGCCCCAGGACGGCAGGGCCGCTTCTGTGCTACACCTGAGAGAAGCGCCGGCCGGGCCGGCTACGGAGGGAAGCAAGTGGCTACAGTACGGGTGCTGGTGGGGACGCGCAAAGGCGCATTCATTTTGACCGCCGACGGAACGCGGCGGGACTGGCAGGTCAGCGGCCCGCACTTCGGCGGCTGGGAGATCTATCACGTCAAGGGCTCGCCCGCCGATCCGAACCGGATCTACGCGTCGCAAACGAGCGGGTGGTTCGGACAACTCGTCCAGCGCTCCGACGACGGCGGCCGGAGCTGGCAGGCGGTGGGTAACCAATTCGCCTACGACGGCGAGGCCGGCACGCACCAGTGGTTCGACGGAACGCCGCACCCCTGGGAGTTCAAGCGCGTTTGGCATTTCGAGCCCTCCCTGACGGACCCTGATGTGGTCTACGCGGGCGTCGAGGATGCCGCTTTGTTCCGTTCCCACGACGGCGGCCGGTCCTGGCAGGAACTGTCCGGCCTGCGGCTCCACTCCACCGGATCGCGGTGGCTGCCCGGGGCCGGTGGGTTGGGCCTGCACACGATCCTGCTCGAGCCGAGCGACGCCGGCCGCCTCTTTGTTGCGATCTCGGCGGCGGGCGCCTTCCGCACGGACGACGGCGGCCGGTCCTGGACGCCGGTCAACCGCGGGCTCCGGTCCAACTATCTGCCTGAAGCCGAGGCCGAAATCGGCCACTGCGTCCACCGGATCGCCAAACACCCGGCGCGCCCTAACACGCTGTTCATGCAAAAGCACTGGGACGTGATGCGCAGCGACGACGCCGGCGAGTCCTGGCGCGAAATCAGCGGGAATCTGCCGACCGATTTCGGCTTCGTCATCGACGTGCACGCGCACGAACCCGAAACGATCTACGTCGTGCCGATCAAGAGCGACTCGGAGCACTATCCGCTCGACGGCGCGCTGCGCGTGTACCGCAGCCGCACCGGGGGCGACGAATGGGAGCCGCTCGCCAAAGGCTTGCCGCAGCGGGACTGCTACGTCAATGTGCTACGCGAAGCCATGGCGGTCGACCCGCTCGAGCCGTGCGGCATCTACTTCGGCACCACCGGCGGGCAAGTGTACGTCTCGGCCGACGAGGGTGAAAGCTGGGCCCCCATCGTCCGGGACCTTCCGGCCGTACTTTCGGTGGAAGTCCAGGCGCTGGCATGATCCGCGTGGTCCTGCCTCACCATCTGCGCGTGCTGGCGCGGGTCGGCGACGAGGTCACGCTGGAGGTGGCGCCGCCCGTGACGCTGGCGGCCGTCCTCGACGCGCTCGAGGAGCGCTACCCGGTGCTGCGCGGCACCGTCCGTGACCCGTCCTCGCGGCGCCGCCGGCCTTTCCTGCGCTTCTTCGCCTGCCGCGAGGATCTCTCCCATGAGCCGCTCGAAACGGCGCTCCCCGCTCCGGTGGCTTCGGGCGAGGAGCCGCTGCTGATCATCGGGGCCATCGCCGGCGGGCGTTAGTCTTCCGGCAGGACTTCCAAGATCAGGCACTTCAGATAAAGCGTCTCGGGCACGCCGGCGAGGACCGGATGGTCGGACGCCTGACCGCGCCGCTCGAGCAGGCGCAGCGTCTTGCCGAGTTCGGCGGCCGCGTCTTGAATCACCTCGAGCAGCGCCGCTTCGCTCACGTGGAACGAGCAGGAGCAGCTCACCAGGACGCCGCCGGGCTCGAGCAGCTCGAGGGCCCGGTAGTTGATCTGCCGGTAGGCCTGAAGCGCGCTCTTCACCGCCGCGCGCGACTTGGCGAACGCCGGCGGATCCAGGACGAGCGTCGAGAAGCGCCGCCCGGCGGCGGCGTAGCCGGCGAGCAGCTCGAAGACGTCGGCGCGGCGGAACTCGACGTTGCCGATCCCGTTAAGCTCGCAGTTCCGGCGGGCCGCGGTGATGGCGGCTTGGGAGCTGTCGGCGCCTTCGACGGAGGCGCAGCGCGCCGCCAGATGCAGCGCGAAGCCTCCGGCCGACGTGAAGCAGTCGAGCGCGCGGCCGTGCGCCCAGCGCGCCGCGGCGAGATAGTTTTCGCGCTGGTCCAGAAAGGCGCCCGTCTTCTGGCCGCCGAGCAGATCAGCCTCGAACGTCAGGCCGTTCATCCGATAACTGACGCGGCCCGGCAATTCGCCGCGGAGCAGGCCGGCCACCATGGGGAGCTCTTCCTTCCGGCGGCGCGGCACGTCGTTGCGTTCGACGATGCCGCGCGGCGAGATCAGCTCCTCCAGACAGGCGACGACGTCGTCCTTGGCGCGCTCCATGCCTTGCGAAAGCGTCTGGATCGAAAGCCAGTCGCCGTAGCGGTCGACGATGAGGGCCGGCAGACGGTCGCCCTCGGCATGCACGAGGCGATAGGCGTCCGTTCCGGAGACGACGCGCTGCCGGTGGGCGATCGCCGCGGCGATCCGGCGCCGGTAGAACTCCCGGTCGACACTGACAGCCCTCCGGCTGAGCAGCCGCAGGGTGATCTCGGAAGTCGAGCTGTAGTGAGCCGTGCCGAGGCGCCGGCCGTCGGGAGCGATTACCGGAACGACATCGCCCGGAGCGGCCTGCCCGCGGTCGATGACATCGGAGGCACGCACCCAGACGTGCCCTCGCTCGAGGGCGGCCGCCGCCCGGCGGTTGACCCTGACGGCGGCCATCGGCGCGAGATCTTCAGTAAGCGAAGCGGAGCCGCTCAAGCCGCCCGATGCGCTCGGCCGTGGGCGGGTGCGTCGAGAAGAGCTTCATGAAGGCTTCGCCGCTGAACGGCTTGATGATGAACATGTGCTCATGAGCCGGCATGGCGTCCATCGGGATGCGTTTGGACCAGGCTTCGAGCTTGCGCAGGGCCGAGATCAGGCCGTCGGGCGAACCGGTGAATCTGGCGGCCGCTTCATCGGCGCCGAACTCGCGCGTGCGCGAGATGGCCATCTGGATCAGCAGCGCGGCGATGGGTGCCAGCAAGAGCATCAACACGCCCGCCCATGGACTGCGCCCCTCCTCCTGGTCCCGGCCGCCGGGAAAGAAGATCGCCATGCGCGCCAGGAAGGTGATGGCCGTGGCGATCGTGGCGGCGATCGAGCTGACCAGAATATCCCGGTTGCGCACGTGCGCCAGCTCGTGCGCGATCACCCCCTCGAGTTCGCGGTCGTCGAGCAGCCGCAGAAGGCCGGCCGTGACGGCGACCGAGGCCTTGCGCGGACTGCGACCCGTGGCGAAGGCGTT
>JBBIMZ010000510.1:0-3290 GCA_037444135.1 Solibacteraceae bacterium | reverse complement strand
CCGCCTGCTGGGCGAAAAACGCTATTCGCACACGGATCCGAACAGCTACTGCGTGCTGGTGCGTTCGCGCGACGACGGCGCCCGGTGGAGCCCTCCCGAACTGATTTACGCGCACCCCTGGGGCGGCTCGCAGGATCCGTGCCTGGTCCAGCTCCGGGACGGCTCGCTCGTTTGCACAAGCTACTTGTGGACCTGGCTGAACCGGCAGGCCGGCGCCGGCACGCAGGCCACCGCGCAGCGGGATCAGTTCGTGTTCCAGGGCGGCTACCTGTTACGCTCCGAAGACGGAGGGCGCACTTGGAAGGGACCGTTTCACCCCCCGCCGGTACCCGGCCGCGCCATCCGGGACGCCTTCGGCCGGCCTCTGCCGGCGTATAACCGCGGGGCGATGTGCCAGGGGCGGGACGGGCGCCTGTACTGGGTCGTCGCCTACGGCAAGGATTCGCAGCGCCGCACCGATGTGCATCTGATGATTTCGGCCGACCGCGGCGAAACCTGGGAGTATGCCTGCCCCGTGGCCACCGACGAACGGGTTGTGTTCAACGAAGCGTCGCTCTACGAGACGTCCGGGGGCGACCTGGTCGCCTTCCTGCGCACGGCGAACTTTGACGACCATACCGTAGTCGTGCGCTCGCGCGATGGCGGCAAGAGTTTCGAGCCCTGGCAGGATGCGGGCTGGCAAGGCCACCCTCACCACGCCGTCCGGCTCGAGGACGGCCGCGTCTTCCTCGTCTACGGATACCGCCATCCGCCCTACGGCGTCCGCGCGCGCCTTCTCGACGCCGAGTGCGCCGACTTCGCCACGGCCCCGGAATTCGTCGTGCGTGACGACGGCGGCAACGGCGACCTGGGCTACCCCTGGGCGGTCGCTCTGCCCGACCGGCGCATCTTGGCCGTCTATTACTTCAACCGCGCCGACGGCCTGCGCCACATCGCCGGCAGCGTGCTGGAGTACTGAGTGCCATGGCCGCTGCCGGCGCCGTAGCCGCCATCGGGCCGGCGTTCCTTCTGGCCGCATTCGCCAGGGCCGAGGGTTGCATCCCGGTGCGGCTGAGCGGGCCGGCAGATCTTGGCCGCGCCCCGCGAGGCGCCCCGTTCGATTGCGCGCTGATCGAGGCGGACGCCGGCGAGCTGGCCATCGTCGGCGCGCCAGGGTCACGCGGAAGAATCCGGCCGCGACCCTTCGCCGAATGGAACCGGGGGACGGCGTCGCCCGTGGTCGCCATCTCCGACGGGGTGTGGCCGGGAATCCGGATTTCCGACGAGGCGGCCGCGACCCCGTCCAGTGAGCCGTGGATCGACTCGAACACCTGGATGGTCCGCTCCGTGCGCGCCTGGTGCGGTTCGCGTCCCATCTGGCTGACACACCCGGCCCCGGAGGGCGCCGGGGAAGCCGACTACTTGCGCGCGCTGGCCGACGCGGCCGTCGCCGGCGGCAACTGGGCGCCTCCGCTCGAGGCCGTGCTCCGCTGGCCCTCGCTGGCGCGCTGGGCGCAGTTTTTCTCCGAGCAGACCTGGCGGGCGGAGTTCGCGCCGACTGCCGCGCTCGCCATCGTGCAGGACAGCGCCGGGCAGGATCCGCTCGTCCCGGGCGAATACCTGAACTTGATCGCCCGCCGCGGCGTGCCCTACCGGGTGATCGAGCGGCCTCACTTGAATCTGGCGACCGTCGTTGCTGCGAGCGCGCTCCTTTGGGCTTGTCTGACACCGCCCGGCCCGCCCGAACACGAGATCCTGAAGGCCTTCGCCGGGCGAGGCGGCGCGCTGATCGCAGTCTCGGAGGCGCCCGATCCGGCACAGTTCGCACGAGAGATGCTCGACCGCGTGGGCTATGACAACCTCCCGGTGCGAGTCTTCAACGCTCCGTCGGTAATCAGCTACGCCGTCGAGGCGCAAGACGGACGCCGGTTGATCCATCTGGTCAATTACGCCGCCTTTCCGGCCGAGGGCGTCCGCGTGCGCGTGTCGGGGCGGTTCCGGCGCGCCACTCTGCTCTGTCCCGACCAGGCGCCGCGCGGACTCGCCGTACGAATCGCGGGCGCCAAATCCGAAGTTTCGAATCTCAATATCCCGGTGTATGCTGGAGTTCTGTGGGAAGGAGACCACCATGCCTTGCGACAATCCGATCTCCCGCCGCCAATGGCTGGCAGGCGCGGCGCTGGCCGCTCTGCCGGCGCCGCTCGCCGCCCGTCGGCCTGCCGCCGCCCCGGTGTCGCTGAGCCGGTGCCCCAGCTATGAGGAGGACCTGACCGCGGTTCTCGCCGCCGCCTTCGACCGGATCGGCGGCGTCGGCAAACTGGTTCGCGGCAAAACCGTCACGATCAAGCTCAACCTCACCGGGGGGCCCCGAACGCGCTTCGGGGCGCTGCCGCCTCACGCCACGCACTGGGTTCACCCCAATCTTGTCGGGGCGGCCTGCGCGTTGTTGGGGAAAGCGGGGGCCCGGAGGATCATTCTGGCCGAGAGCTGCGGCGGGCGGCCGCGTCCGTTCGAGGACTTCCTGCTGGACGCCGGCTGGGACGTCGAGGCCATCAAAGCCGCTGCGCCCAAGCTGCGGCTCGAGAACACCGTCAATCTCGGCTCCGGCAAGCGATATGTCCGCCTGAAGGTCCCCGGCAAGCCCTACGTGTTTCCGGCCTTCGACCTGAATCATGTCTATGGCGAGACGGACGTCTTCGTCAGCATGTCCAAGCTCAAGGACCACGAGGAGCTCGGCGTCACCCTGTCGATCAAGAACTGCTTCGGGAACACGCCCACGTCGATCTACGGGGATGACGCGGGCATCGACGAGCCCAACGAGCGGCCGCGGGGCGGCCGCGAGAGCGTGCTGCACTACGGCAGGCGCCAGCCCTCCCGGTCCGCTCCGGCCGAGCTGGATCCGACCTCGAACCGCTATGAAGGTTGGCGCATGCCGCGAATCCTGGCCGACCTGGCGGCCGCCCGCCCGATCGATCTGAACATCATCGACGGCATCAGCAGTTGCGTCGGCGGCGAAGGACCCTGGGTGAAGGGCAGCAAGCCTTGCCGCCCCGGCGTGCTCGTCGTCGGCCGGAATCCGGTCTCCACCGACGCCGTGGCCATGGCGGTGATGGGCTACGATCCGCGCGCGAAGGCCGGCGAAGGCCCGTTCCGGATCCGAAAAGCGACACCCGACGCCCAGAAAGATGCCGCAGGCCGCCAGTGGGCCGACAACACCCTCCTGATCGCCGAGGCCGCCGGTCTGGGCAGCGCCGATCTCGGCGACATCGAAGTGCGGGGCGCCCGGATCGAAGACGTGCGCTTTGACTACG
>JBBIMZ010000509.1:0-3293 GCA_037444135.1 Solibacteraceae bacterium | reverse complement strand
GAGAGCGACTTCCCAGTGCCAGCTCGGGCTTGCCGGCGCCGCGGATGGCAGGAAGGCTATCAAGCCGCCGTCGGGGAGAAACTTGCGGCCACATCGTGCACGGCCCGCAGAGGAGACTGATCGCCATGGCATCCAACCGGCTCTGGTGCGAACACCATCCAGCCTACAGGTGTCGTAAGCAGGACCACTTCGCCCTCATATCACTAAAGATGGAGGAACGTGGCGAAACTCCCGTCGGCGGCTTTCGCACCCGCAGCCGCGACAATCGTCCCGTCCGGTGAGACAACGGCATCGTAATCTAAAAGAGCCCGGCCCACAAGAGGGCCGCCGCCAGACACGCCACCCTGCGTTGCGCCATACCGGCCTCCGGACCACCCGCTCAACTGGCGGCGCCGAGGAGAGTTTCGATGCGCTCGAGGCTGAATCCGCCGGCGGTCTGTTTCAGAATGCCGCGCGCGCCGACCGCCCAGAGCGAACCGTCCACCGGCAACAGCCGTGTGAGGAACAGCCAGTTGCCCACCTGCACGTGCCTCCAGCTCTCTCCGCCGTCTTCGCTGAGCAGAAATCCGTCCACGGTCGTAATCCAGCCGCGACCGGCATTATCGAAGTACACCGACGTCAGCGTGCTGGCGACGGGGCTGGTCTGAGACTGCCAGGTCTGGCCGCCGTCGCGGCTGCGCAGGATCTGCCCGCCGAAGCCGACGGCCCAGCCATTCTGCGCGTCCCGGAAATAGACCGCGCTGAGCGACCATTTCGCCTCGGGCGAGTTCACCTGGCGCCAGCTCTTGCCGCCGTCTGCCGTCCGCAGGATCGTTCCGACCCAGCCTACGGCCCAACCGTGGGACTCGTCGTGGAAATAGATGTCCTCGAGCCCGTGAGATACCCCGGTCGGCTGCCGGATCCAGGTCCGGCCGCCGTCGGCGCTGTGCAGAATCACGCCGCTCCAGCCGGTCACCCAACCGAGTTCACCGAGGAAGAAGATCGAGGTGAGGTTTTCCGGCGCCGGTACCTGCACGGGCCGCCAAGTCCGGCCGCCATCTTCGGTGGCCAACAGCGTGCCGCGATCGCCGGCGATGAAGCCCCGGTTGGAATCGAGAAAGACGATATCCCGCGGCGTCGCCTCTCCCGGCAGCGACAGAGTCTCCCAGGCGCCCTTCGGATGGGTGCGAACCAGGATCTTTCCTTCCTCGCAAACCAGCCAGACGCGACCGCCGGTCGCCGTGGCGCCTTCAATGAGGCAGGAGTTGTTCTCCAGTTGGGCGGCGGCCGGGGCGAGAAAAGCCAAGAACAGGACTACGAACCGGTTCCGCATGCGCACACACCACGCTCGCCGGAGGAGAAATCGCAGTTCTGATCCGACCTTTGGGACGCAAACAGAAGGCGGCAAGTTTCAAGCGGCGGCGAGCAGGTCGTCCTCGAACGAGTAATCGGGTTGGCGCCGGGGTTGGCGCCGGTACCAGGCGTAAGTCTTGCGCAATGCATCGAGGAAGTCAGAAGGCTGAAAGCCGAGGAGGCGGCGGGCCTTGTCGATGCGCTCGGTAATCGGCGGTAGGTCGAAGTAAGCGCCGAAGTAGAGCCGGTCCGGGCCCATGACGCTCCCGCCGGCGGCCTCGATGCGCTCGCGCGGGACGAACATGAGGCGAGCCGGTTTGCCGGCCGCTTCGGCCATGGCCCGCACCGCCTCCGTCTGGGTAACCGGCCGCTCCAGCGCGACGTTGAAGGCCTGCCCCACCGCCGCGGGCTCGTCGATCACGCGGCGGCAGGCCCAGACGAGGTCCTCCACGTAGACGAACTGCATCAGCCGGGAGCCGTCGCCGGGCACGATGATCGGGCGGCCGTCCTCGATCCGGTCCCAGAAGAACGCTTCGCGGTAGAAAGGGTTTTCGGGACCGAAGACGAAGGGCGGCCGGAGCGTGACTACGGGGAGTCCCTCCGTCCGGTGCAGCCGGAACAGGGCCCGCTCGCTCGAGGCCTTGTGCCGCGCGTAAGGGTTCGGGTGATCGTCCGGCGCGAGCGGGTCCTCCTCGCGATGATCCAGCCCTTCGCCGTAAGCAGCCACGCTGGACATGAAGACGTACCGCCGGAGATCGCCGCAGGCGCGTACGGTATCGACGACGTGCCTCGCCGCCGTCCCCCGCTCCCAGTCGTAGACGTTGTCGAAGACGACGTCGAAGCGGCGCCCGGCGAGCGCGCGGCGAAGCTGGGGGCCGTCGTTGCGGTCCGCGACGAGGTTTTCGACCTCCGGCGGCAGGCCGTGCCGGGGCCGGCGGTGAAGCACGGCGACCTCGAAGCCGTCCTCGAGCAGCCGCCGCACCAGATGCCGCCCGATAAACAGCGTGCCGCCGATGACCAGCGCCCGCATCGGCGGTCAGTCGTAGTATTCGAGGCCGAGGTGAGTGATCAGATCCTCGCCGCGCATCCAGCGCAAGGTGTTCTTCAGCTTCATAAGCTGGATGAAGAGGTCATGCTCGGGATAGAGGCCGGGAGCGGTCATCGGGGCCTTGAAGTAGAACGAGAGCCACTCCTGGATGCCTTTCATCCCCGCGCGCTGCGCCAAGTCGAGGAACAGCACCAGATCGAGCACGAGCGGGGCCGCCAGGATCGAGTCGCGGCACAGGAAATCGATCTTGATCTGCATGGGATAGCCGAGCCAGCCGAAGATGTCGATGTTGTCCCAGCCTTCCTTGGCGTCGCCTCGCGGCGGATAGTAATTGATGCGCACCGCATGCCAGATGTTCTTATAAAGCTCCGGGTACAGCTGCGGCTGGAGGATGTAGTCGAGCACCGAGAGTTTGGTCTCCTCCTTGGTTTTGAAGGCCGCGGGGTCATCCAGCACTTCGCCGTCGCGGTTGCCGAGGATGTTGGTGGAGAACCATCCGGTGACGCCGAGCATGCGCGCCTTGAGTCCCGGGGCGACGATCGTTTTCATCAACGTCTGGCCGGTCTTGAAGTCCTTGCCGCAATGCGGCACCTGGCGCTCGCGCGCCAGCTCGGCCAGCGCGGGCACGTCGTTGGTGAGGTTGGGGGCGCCGTTGGCGAACGCAACGCCCGACTTGAGCGCAGCGTAGGCGTAGACCTGGCTGGGGGCGATGTCGGGGTCGCTCTTCCGCAAGCCCTCTTCGAAGGCGGCCAGGGATTGGTGCACCGGCGCGGGCTTGTGATAGACCTCGGTGGAGCCGCACCAGATCATGACCAGGCGCGCGGCGCCGGTGTCGCGCCGAAAGTTGCGGATGTCCTCGATGACGGCTTAGGCCTTGTCCATGAGCGAGCCGCCCTGCTTGACGTTCGGGCCG
>JBBIMZ010000508.1:0-3293 GCA_037444135.1 Solibacteraceae bacterium | reverse complement strand
GCGTGTCCAGGCAGCCGATCAGGTTCATCAGCGTGGACTTGCCCGAACCCGACGGGCCCATCAGAGCCACGTACTCGCCGCGCCGGATCTCGATATCGACGCCGGCGACCGCGTGGATCTCCTGGTCGCCCATAATGTAAGTCTTCCAGAGATCGTACGTGCGGATGACGATGCCGTCCCGGCGGAGTTGCTCGCCGCGCTCGGCCAGAACGTCGACAGCTTGTGCCATAGTGTCGATCCTAACTCCAGCGTAAACTATGTAGGCGATCCGGGCGGCGGCGCCGTTACCCTTCCGTCAGGATTCGGCCCGCGCCGGGGCCTTATTGTCCACCTTGACGCGGGCCAGATGGCGCATCGTGCGGATCACCTTGTAGCTGCCGGTGACGATCTCATCGCCTTCCCTGAGCCCGCTCAACACTTCGATGTCGGTGGCGCCGGTAATGCCCGTTTTCACTTCCCGGAACTCGGCCTTCTCGCCGTTGACGACGAAGACGCCCTGAATCTCCTTCTTCCGCTCCTTCTCGAGCGCCGGATCGGGCGGCGTCGCCGCCTCCACTCCTTTCTTAGGAGGCTCCAGATCCCCTTTCTGCCGCACCGTCAGCGCCTGGATGGGAATCGTCAGCACCCGCTGGCGCGTGGCCGTCGTGATCTTGGCGGTGCAAGACAGGCCCGGCCGGATCTCGGCCGGGGGATCCTCCAGCGCGATGACGACCTTGAAATCCTTGGCTTCCTGGCTGGAGACCGCGCTTTGGGAGGCGGCCAGGCCCGTCGAGCGCAGGATGGCGGTGTTGCCGATTTCGATGACGCGCCCGCTGAAGGTTTTCTCCGGAATCGCGTCGATGGTGACGCTGGCCGTCTGCCCCAGCTTCACGTTGACGATGTCGGTCTCATCCACCTTGACCTCCGCGGTGATGAGCGACATGTCGGCGATCGTCATAATCAGGCTGGCCGGCGAATTCTGAATGCCCGGCACGACCGTTTCGCCGACTCGCACCGGCAAGTTCGTCACCACCCCGTCGATGGGCGAGACGGCGTAGGTCCGCTGGAGTACGTCCGTGGCCCGCCGCAGATTGGCCACAGCCAGCGCCACGCGCTTTTGAGCCGCGGCCAGTTGCGAGGCCAGTTGCGCCCGCTGGGCTTCGGCCTGCTTCCGGCGCGCCTCGGCCTCCCGCACGGCCGCCGAGAAGGCCTCGAAGTCCGCCTTCCGTTGGTCGAATTCCTGCTGCGAGATCAGCTTCTCTTCGTGAAGTTGCCGCGCGCGCTCGAAAAACGCGCGCGCCCGCTCCATCTCGGCCTTGGCGCGCTCGACCGAGGCCTGAGCCGTCAGCAGATTCTCGTCGGCGGCCCGCAGCGACGCCTCGGCTGCGGCCGACTCGGCTTCCGCCGAACTCAGCGCCGCGCGCTGGGCGGCGACCTCAGCCTCCGGCTGCACGGATTCGAGCCGGGCTAGAAGCTGACCCTTTCGCACGGACTGCCCTTCGACCACCGCGATCTCGACGATCCGCGCCGGCCCCAGGGTGTTGGCGCCGATGTTAATGTAATTGCGGGGCTTGATCTCCCCCGAAGCCGTCACGAGCGCCACCAGATCCTGCCGCACGACCTTGCCCGTCTGAACCGTGACGATGCCTTTCTTGCTGTACTGAATTCCGCCGAAAACCCCGCCGGCGACGAGCAGGACCACAAGGAGGGCGATCAGGATCTTCCACTTTCGTTTCACCGGGCTCTCCCTTCTGGGCAATACGTGGTTTCGGAGGGCGGAGTTCCTTATTCCCTCTTCCATCGTAGCATTACGGACGCGGCCGCCTTTTCTTGGCGAAGGGTCGCCGGGGCCGGCTCAGGCGATCGGCTCGGCAGTGAAGTAGTTGCCCATCTGGCGGAATTTGCGGTATCGCTGCTCGACGAGTTCCTCCGGGGACATCGGCGCCAGCTCGGCCAGGGCCCGGCGCAAGGCCTGCCCCAGCCGTTCGGCCGCCTGGTCATGCTGCTCGTGGGCCCCGCCGGGCGGCTCGGCTACGATTTCGTCGATGAGCCCGAGTCCCAGCAGATCAGGAGCCGTCAGGCGCAGCGCGGCGGCCGCCTTGGCCGCCAACCCGGCGTCACGGTAAATGATGGCGGCGCAGCTTTCGGGTGAGATCACGCTGTAGATGGCGTTTTCGAGCATCAGCACCCGGTTGGCGACGCCCAGCGCCAGAGCGCCGCCGCTGCCCCCCTCGCCGATGACGGCCGCAATGACCGGAACCTCGAGCCGGGCCATCTCGCGCAGATTCACGGCGATCGCTTCGGCCTGGCCGCGTTCCTCCGCATCGATGCCCGGGTAGGCGCCCGGCGTGTCCAGCAGGGTGATCACCGGGCGCGAGAACTTCTCGGCCAGCTTCATGAAGCGGATCGCCTTGCGGTAGCCCTCCGGCTTGGGCATGCCGAAGTTGCGGTGCAGCTTCTGCTTCGTAGTGCGCCCCTTCTGCTGGCCGATGACGACCACCGGCCGGCCGTCGAAATAGCCGAAACCGGCCACGATCGCCGGGTCGTCGGCATAGAAGCGGTCGCCGTGCAACTCCTGAAAGTCGCGGATCAATCGATTGATGTAGTCGAGCGAATGGGGGCGGTTCGGATGGCGCGCCAGCTGGACGCGCCGCCAGGCGGTGTCGGCCTCTTCGATCGGCGCGGGGGGCTGCTGCTCGGCTGCCGGTTCCATCAGCTTGCCAGGATCTCCAGGGATTCCGGACCGCAGATGCGTTCGATCTCGGCGCGAAATTCCTTGTCCGGTTTCACCCGTTCCTGTACGTCCAGGATAACCGAGAAGTCGCGCGGCTTCTCCAGGCGCAGGCGAACCTCGGTTTCGCCCCGCTTGCGCTCGAACAGACGGGTTAGCTCCGCCGCGGCGTCTCGCGCCGGCGAGTGCTGGCCGACCAGGACGCGGATGGAGATCAAACGCGGCAGATCCATCCGCGCCACTTCAAGCGGCGTGATGTCGCGCACGGAGAGCTTCGGCGCGGCGTTCTCTTCGGGCAAAACCGTGCCCCGGACGAGCACGGCCGTGTCCGGTTTCAGATCGGCCGCCACCTGCTCATAGACGTTCGAGAACACCATCGCCTCGACCGAACCTTGCCAGTCCTCGAGCTGCACCACCGCCCACGGCTTGCCGTCCTTGTTGCGCTTGCGCTGGACCGAAGCGATCATAGCGCAAAGGGTGACCTCAGCGCTGCGCTCCAACGTTTCCAGGCCCGCGCAATCGTGCGTCGCCAGCTCCCGGATCTTATCCCGGTACTGATCGAGCGGATGGCCCACAACGTAAA
>JBBIMZ010000507.1:0-3294 GCA_037444135.1 Solibacteraceae bacterium | reverse complement strand
TGTGGCGACCCCGTGGATGAGTGGGGCTGAGACAATATTCCCGAAGCTTCACGATATCGACGACGGCGCGGTCGGCACCCGGCAGGTGCATTTAATGGCGATCGGCGGGCCTCAGGGCGCCACCGCGATCCGGCCTCCGGAGCCGGTCACGCCGCCCACCACGAGCTCGAAGTAGAAGTCCGCCGGGAGCACCAGCTCCGGAGCCTCCACTCGGAAATTGATCTGCATCACGCCCGCCACCAGGCCCGGCGCCTGGCCCGCATAGACGACCTCGAGCCGCCGGCCGCTCGACGAACGGATCTCAACCGGGTAGGCGACCGCGGGGAGGTCGGTAAGCCGGATCTCGCCGTCCGGCATCGGCGGCACGGTCCGGCCGAGGCCGGTCGCGTAGATGGCGACCACGGTTCCCAGCCGCGCGGGGTTCCCGGGAGAATTTACCGTCCCGTCCTGGTTGACCGCGGCGACATAGCTTCCATTCTGGAACACCCGCGGAGCGACCGCAGTTTCCGAGTAGCGCAGGCGGCCGGCGCTCCTCGCGCCGTGCACCACCTCGAGGACGGGTTCTCCGGCGGCGGGCAGCATCGGCACGACAACGTTGATCTGGTCTTTCTGCGCGTAGACGAGCGGCGCCGGGCGGTTGTTGAACAGCACCTGGACGCCTCCGAGTTCCGTCGCGACGCGGCCGTCCGGACCGAAGGTCAAACCTTGCGGCTCTTCCGGACCGATCGCGACGCCGAACAGCGAAATCAGCTCGCCGGGCGCCAGCCTTCCGGTGACGGCTCCGCCGGCGGCGTTGGCGACGCCGAGGATCGGCGGCAGGGCGCCGGAAGCCGCGTCGATGGCGGTCAGATAGCCCGCCGGGCCAAGCAGGTGGATCCCGCCCGAGCGATCCCGCGCCAGGTCGCTTCCGGCGAAGCCGTCCGGCAACAGAGTTCCGAATTGGAGCGCCGAACCGGTGGCATCGAGCCGCGCGAAAAAACCCCCGCCCCGGGAAAAGCTCCCGGAGGTACGCGGAAAGTCCGCGGCCGTGGTCGTGCCGGTGACGAACGCGGTCCCGACCTCGTCGACGGCGATGGCGGCGCCGCTGCCGGCGCCGTGCCCGGCGAGAAACGTCGAGTAGACCAGCCGGCTGCCGTCCGCGGCGAGCTTGGTCACGAACGGCACCCGGCCGGTGTAGTCCACATCCGGTTGCAAGGCGCCGGGAGTGGTGGGAAAGCGCGCCCCACCGGCCTGCGCGCTGAGCGACCAGGCGGTTCCTGTCAGCAGCACGTTGCCCTGGCGGTCCACGGCCATCCCACCGACGTCTTCCCCCGGCAGGACGATATCAGGCGCGCCCCCGCCCAGATAGGTCGAAAACAGCAACGCCGAGCCAGCCGTGTTGAGTTTAGTCACGAAGACGTCGCTCGAGAAAAAGTCGCACTGGCAGGTTGTTTGAAAAGCACCGGCCGTGACGGGGAAATCGCTCGAATTGGTGCGCCCGGCAACCAGCGCATTGCCCGCAGCATCGACGGCGATCGCCACACCGGCCTCGCGGCTGGCGGCCGGGATGCAGCGGCTGCCTCCGATGCAGACCACATTCCGCCCGCCCAGATAGGTCGAATAGACGAGCGAACGACCGTCGGCGCTCACCTTCGCGACGAAGGCGTCCGAGGGCGTTCGGAACGTATCCGGCGGCTGCGAGGTCTTCTGAAAGGCGCCCGCAGTCACGGGAAAGTCCGTCGAGCGCGTCTCGCCGGTGAGGTAAGCGGCGCCGCTCGCATCGACCGCGACGGCGTTGGCTGAATCGTCGCGCGAGCCGCCGAGAAACGTGCAGTAGTCGAAGCCGCCGGCGGCCGTGAGGCGGCACAAGAAAGCATCCCTGCTGCCGCGCAGGGCCGGCTGAAGGGGGTTCACCGCCGGAAAATTGAACGAGCTGGTCGCGCCGGCAAGATACACGCGCCCGGCAGCGTCGACGGCGATGGCCTTCAGCTCGTCGATATAGTCGCCGCCGAAGTAAATGGTGTAGACGACGGCGCCGTCCGGAGCGACTTTAGTCAGAAAGATGTCCGGATCTTGGATGAACTCGATGGTGTTCCAGAGCACCGTTCCGGCGACATAACGGTACCCCGCGGGATCGACCGCGACGCGGGCCGCCTGGATCGTCTTGTCGCCGCCCACGTAGACCGCGGCCGCAGGGGCTGCCGGCGCCGGAAGTGCCGCTAGCAACGCCAGCGCCTTCAGGAAGTGTGCGAAGTTTCCGCGCATAGGACCGCCTCGATCAATCCTTCGATGGTGTAGGTCCGGGCTTCAGCCGCAACGTTGAGTCCGAAGCTCCGAACTGTTTCAGAAGTTACCGGTCCGATCGAGGCGATGCGGACGCCCTCGAGCGCCTCCCGCCCGGCGATCGCCACCAGGTTCTTGACGGTCGACGAGCTCGTGAAGAGCACCCAGTCGGGCCGGCGCGAGAAGACCTCCCGGGCGCGGTCCGGCGCGTCCTCAGGAATCACCGTGCGATAGGCCGGGACGACGTCCACGGAAGCGCCGAGCCGCCGCAGTTGCTCGGGCAGCAGCTCGCGGGCGGCCGCGGCGCGGGCCAGCAGGACGCGTTTGCCGCGCATCGGCTCGCGCGAGAAGGCTTCGACGAGCGCCTCGGCGACGTATTCGTCGGGCATCAGGTCCACCTTCAGGTGAAGCTGTTCGAGCTGGCGCCGCGTCGCCGGGCCGATGGCGCAAAGCTTAGGTGGCAGCCGCCGCACATCGAGACAGGATCGATCCAGGCGCTCGAAGAAGAAGCGCACTCCGTTGGCGCTGGTGAAAACCAGCCAGTCGTAGCCGGCCAGTTGCTCGATGGCCGCGTCCAGGGCGGAATAGTCCTCGAGCGGGCGGATGGCAATGGCTGGCAGCTCACAGATCGCAGCACCCAGCGAGCGCAACTTGTCCGCCAGGGCCGGCGCCTGCTCAGCCGCACGGGTGACGACGATTCGCCGGCCGAACAGCGGCAGCCGCTCGAACCAGTTCAGCTTCTCGCGCAGGCGTACGGTCTCGCCGATGAGGATCGTCACCGGCGGCGTCATGCCGGCTTCGGCGACGCGCTGCGGCAGATCCGCCAGCGAGCCGGCCAGCGTCTTCTGGTCCGGCCGTGTGGCCCAGCGCACGGCGAGCGCGGGCGTCTCCGGCGCCTTCCCGCACGCGAGCGATGGCGCTCGTGGCGTAGCCAGTGGCGCCGACCCGGTCGAACCAAACCTGACGCGCGAAATCGACGCTCGCCGGCGCGATCGGCGCGGGCGGGGGCTGGAGCGTCGCATTGAGCGAGAC
>JBBIMZ010000506.1:0-3301 GCA_037444135.1 Solibacteraceae bacterium | reverse complement strand
AAGGAGGCGGTGGCGGCCGGACGGTTCGGCCGGATCGTGTCGATGTACGCCCGCCGCAACCGCCCGAAGACGCTGCTGGACCGCTACCAGCGGACGCATCCGGCGCTCGAGAATTCCATCCACGATATCGACTTGATGCTTTGGTACGCGGGCCGGCGCGTCCGCCGCGTCCGAGGCTACCAGCGCAACGCCACGGGCGTCCGCCATGCCGACGTCTTCTGGGGCGTCATCGAATTCGAAGGCGACGCGATCGGGGTCGTCGAGACCGTCTGGCTGCTGCCTCAGCAGGCCGGCGTCGGCTTGGACGACGCGTTTCAACTGATCGGCACGCGCGGCGTGGCGAACGTGCGGCTCGAGCCGGGCGCTTTGACCTTCTGGACCGAGGCGGGTTCTGAAACCCCCGACGTCAGCTACGGGCCGGTGATTTCCGGCGCGGCGCGCGGCGCCCTGCGCGAGGAGCTGGCGTACTTCTGCGACTGCGTGCGGGACAACCGGCCGCCCGCGACGATCACCGCCGCCGAGGCCGGCTACGCCGTGGACGTCACGCTCGCCTTGATCGAAGCGGCCGCCGCGGGCAAAGACGTTTCGCCGCATTCGTGAGGGCCGGCCGGTATCGGGGGCAGGCGTGCGAATCTAGTAGCATGAAGCGGCTGTTGCTGGCGGCGTCTCTGGCCTCGATCGCCCTCGCCCAATCCCCGCTGACGCTCAAGGAGGCCGTCGCGCGCGCGCTGGCGGCTCATCCGCTGCTGGCCGCCTCCGGGCACCGCGTGGCGGCCTCTCAAGGGCTGCGCCGCCAGGCGGCCCTCCGGCCGAACCCCGCTTTCTCGCTTCAGACCGAGAATGTGCGCTTTGGCGGGCCGCCGCCGTTCCGCTACTGGAGCTCGACGGATACATTTGCCCTGATTTCGCAGACGTTCGAGACGGCGGGCAAGAGGGAACGCCGGGTAGAAGCCGCCGACGCCGGCGTCAGCCGCGCCGCGCTCGAGCGCGAGTTGCTCGGCCGGCAGATCGCCGCCCGGGTCAAGCAGGCATACTGGGCGGCGGCGGGCGGTGTGCGGATCCACGAACTGCTCGTGGAGACGGCGAAGAACTTCTCCCTCACGGTGGACTATCACCAGGCGCGGGTGCGGGAGGGAGCGATGGCGGAAGCCGACCTGCTCCGGGTCCAGCTCGAGAGCGAACGGATCGCTCTGGCGGCCACGGCGGCGTTACTGGAAGCCGAGCGGGCCCGCATCGCTTTGTTCCGCGAAATGGGCGAGAGCGTGATTCCGGCGGCGGTACGCTTCGAGCCGATCGAGCTGGAACAGATGTCTGCGCTCGAGGCCGACGTCAAAGTCGCGCTCGAGCGGCGCGTCGAGGTCCGGCTGGCCCGGGCCGCGCTCGAACAGGCTCAGGCCAACTACCGCCTCCAGCTCGCCGGCAGCCACCCCGACCTGACGGGCTTGGCCGGCTACAAGCGCACCGAAGGACTGGACACGCTGGTAGCGGGCTTGTCGCTGAACTTGCCGGTGCGCAACCGCAACCAGGGCAACATTGCCGCGGCGGCCGCCGAGGTCAGCGCCGCGCGCGCCGAACTGGCCGCGGTCGAGGCGCAGGTCCGGGCCGAGGTGGAGGCCGCCGTTCGCGATTACGCCCTCCGCCGCCGCCAGCTGGCGGAAACTTTGCGGCCGATGCTGGACCGGGCTGCCGAGTCGGCTCGGATCGCACAGGCCGCCTATCGTGAAGGCGGGTGGGATCTGCTGCGGCTGCTCGATGCCGAGCGCCTGCGCCTGGACACGGAACTGGTTTACTACCGCGCGCTGGCGGAGCTGCGCCAGAGCGCCGCGGCGCTGGAAACTGCGATGGGGATTGAACCATGAGCGGGCATCGGTGGAAGGTTCTGTGGGTGCTGCTTGCGGCCGAGAGTCTGTCCTGCCGCGGCCGGCCGCCCGAGGCTGTCCAAGCCGTCGTCGAGCGCGCCTCGCCGCCGCCGTCGCAGCGCGAGGTGGTCTTGGACGCCAAGGCCCAGCGCGAAGCCGGCGTGGCGGTCGAGAAGGCCGAATTGCGGTCACTGCCGGAGGTCTTGCAGGCGACCGGCCGCATCACGTTGAACGAGAACCGCACCTGGCGGATCGGAGCGGTCACCGACGGCCGCATCACGCATATCTACGTGAGCGCCGGCGACCGCGTCCAGGCCGGTCAGGTGCTCGCCCGCATGTACAGCCACGACATTCACGAGGCGCGCGCCGAATACCAGCGGGCCGTCTCCGAGCTGGATCGCCTCAAGGCGAATCTCGACTACGCGCTCCGAGTGCGCGAGCGCACGCGGCGGCTCTACGAACTCAAGGCGGCTTCGCTGCAGCAGCTCGAGCAGGCCGAAAGCGAATTGAAGAACGCCCAGGCAGCCGTCGCCCACGGCCAGGTCGAACTCGAGCGGACGCGGCGGCACTTGACCGACTTCCTCAAAGTGCCGGTCGAGCTGCCGGCGGGCGAGCACGAAAAGGACGCGCTGGTTCCCATCACCTCGCCGGCGGCAGGAACGCTGCTGCAGCGGCGGGTGAGTATCGGAACGGTAGTGGAGCGCTCGAGCGAACTGTTCGTGGTCACGGATCTTTCCACGCTCTGGATGATCGCCGCCGTCAGCGAGGAGCACTTGCCGCGGCTCCGCGTAGGGATGCCCGTCCGCATCCAGGTGCAAGCCTACCCGAAGCGTTCCTTCCCCGGCACGATCGCCCGGCTGGCCGAGGAGCTGGATCCCACGACACGCACCATTCTGGCGCGCGTGGAGATCCCCAACGCCGACGGTCTGTTGAAACCGGAAATGTATGCCAGTGCGGAGCTGGAATTGGGCGGCTCCGAACCGGCGATTTTCGTTCCCCAGACGGCTCTTCAGGA
The DNA here is from genome assembly GCA_037444135.1 of Solibacteraceae bacterium. Classification (GTDB taxonomy): domain Bacteria; phylum Acidobacteriota; class Terriglobia; order Bryobacterales; family Bryobacteraceae; genus CALKXJ01. The sequence goes on along the minus strand of JBBIMZ010000506.1, from coordinate 427 downwards.
GATCAACGGCCACCCGTCGGTTTTCGTGCGCCTCGCCCCGGAGCGTTTCGAAGCGCGCCCGGTCGAGCTCGGCCGGCTGATCGGCTCGAGCCGCCAGGTGACTTCCGGCCTCAAAGCCGACGAATGGGTGGTCAGCCGGGGCAGTTTCATTCTCAAGTCGCTGCTGCTTCAGGCCGCAGCGGCCCAGCAGTGACCGTCTCGTCATGCTCCACCGTCTGATCGACTTTCACCTGCGCCACCGCTGGTTCGTGCTGGCCGGTTTGGCCGGCCTAGTCGGCTTCGGCACGTACGCGATGCTCCGCATTCCGATCGACGCCTTCCCGGACCTGACCAACAACCAGGTGGTGGTGATCACCGAGTGCCCGGCGATGGCGCCGAGCGAGGTGGAGATGCTGGTCAGTTTCCCCATCGAGGCGGCTCTGATGGT
>JBBIMZ010000505.1:0-3315 GCA_037444135.1 Solibacteraceae bacterium | reverse complement strand
TGCTGAGGATCTCGGCGTAAGCCGGCATCCCGTTGCCGCCTTCCTGGATCACTTTGGTGACGTTTTCCGCGGTCGGCTTCTTGCCGTTGGCCAACTTGTCCTTCTTGAACAGGCCCTTCAGGCCGGGCCCGACTTTCTTTTCCGTGCTGGCCGGATCGTGGCAGACGCTGCACTGCTCGTCAAAGATCGCTTTTCCCTTGGCTTGGTCTCCGGCCGCGGTCGCCAACGGGGCCAAAGTCAACAGCGCCGCGCTCAGCGCGCAGCACATCCATCGCATCCACATCAATTGCGGGATACCTCCTCAAGTGCTTACTCTAGTCTACAACCCTCTCGATGCGCCCCTCGATCATCCTGTTCGCGAAAGCGCCGGTTCCCGGGCGAGTGAAGACGCGCTTGCACGGCCTCAGCGCCGGCGCGGCCGCCCGTCTGCACGCCGCTTTCGTTCGGGACATGCTCGAGATGTTGCGGGCCTTCGAAGCGCGCGCCGACCTCGAGCTGTACTCCGACGTTCCTACAGATGAGTGGAGCGATCTCAAAGTTTCACGTTTCCTGCAAGCCGGTGGCGATCTGGGCGCCCGCCTGCTCGCCGCGCTCGAAACCGGCCTTGCGGCGGGCCGTCCGCAAGTGACCATTCTCGGCAGCGACGCGCCGGCGCTGCCCCCGTCGCATGTCGAGCGCCTGCTCGCCTCGGCCGCCGACGTGGCCCTCGGCCCGGCCGAAGACGGCGGCTTTTACGCCATCGCCTGCCGCCGCACCGATCCGCAGATGTTTGCGGGCGTCGGCTGGTCGGGGCCGCGCGTGCTCGAGCAGACCATCCGGGCCGCGGCGGCCTGCGGGCTGCGTGTCGAACTGGGCGAAGCCTGGTATGATGTCGACACGATGGACGACCTGGAGCGCCTGGCCCGCTCGGGCCACGTCCCTCGCCACACGGCCGCATGGCTGGCCGCCCATCTGGCCGGTAGAATGAAAGCATGAGGGTCCTTCTATTCAGCGGCAAGGGCGGCGTCGGCAAGACGAGCGTGGCCGCCGCCACCGGCCTGCGCCTCGCCGAAATGGGCCGCAAGGTCCTCGTCATGAGCGTCGACCCGGCCCACAGCCTGAGCGACGCCTTCGATCTGGGACCGGAGCTGTTTCAGGGCCAGACCGCCGATCCCTACCCGGTCGCCGAGCGCCTCGACATTCAGGAGGTCAACATCCAGAAGGAGATCAAGCGTCACTGGCACGCTATCTCCTCTTATGTCGTCTCGGTGCTCCGCACCACAGGCATCAGCGACGTCGAGGCCGAAGAGCTCGCCATTCTTCCGGGCATGGAGGAGCTGAGCGCAATGATGTACGTCAACCAGTACCGCCGCGAGCAGCGCTACGATGCGGTGATTCTGGACTGCGCCCCCACCGCCGAGTCGATGCGCTTCGTCTCCATGCCGACGACCCTCGACTGGTACATGAAGCACGTCTTCCCCTTCCAGCGAACCCTGATCAAAGCCGTCCGCCCCATCGCCAACCGCGTCTCGCCCGTCGAGCTGCCTACCGACAGCTACTTTGCCAACGTCAAGGATCTCTTCGACAAGCTCGAAGGCATCGGGGATCTGCTCGAAGACCCCCGCTCGACCAGCGTGCGCCTGGTGACGAATCCGGAAAAGATGGTGCTCCGCGAAACGCAGCGCGCCTTTGTCTATTTCTCCCTGCACGGGCTCACCGTAGACTGGATCATCGCCAACCGCGTGCTCCCGGACGAGGTCAACGATAGCTATTTCGCCGAGTGGCGCCGCAGCCAGCAGGAGGCGCTGGCCGAGATGGACGCCTACTTTGCGCCGGTCAAGGTGAAACGCGTGCGGCTGTTCGATCAGGAGGTGCTTGGCCGGAAGCGGCTCGAATTGCTGGCCGAGGCGCTTTACGCTCCCGGCGAGGATCCGGCTGAGCCGGCCAATCTGGAACGCCCGTACAGTTTTTTCAAGTCCGACGGCCGCTACGAAGTCCGCCTCCAGCTTCCGTTTGCTTCCAAAGGCGAGATCGGGTTATTCAAGAAGGGGGATGAGCTGGTGGTCGAGATCGGCACGCTGCGGCGGCACATCGGACTGCCGACCTCGATGGCCGCGCTGACGCCCACGCGCGCGCGGCTCGAGAACAGGTTGTTGACGGTCGAGTTGAAGGAGGTCGCTTCATCATGACTCAGAACACGACGCAAGCCGAGGCCGGCCCCAAGCAGGAGCGCGTGAACTGCTTCTGCCTCGGCGCCGGGCCTGAGCTGTTCGCCATCTTCCGCAAGTTCGGCCCCGAGTCGGCGCGGCGCCACTTCCGCAACGCGCGAATCGAGGTTCTCAAGGGCTTCCGCGAGCTCATCAACAAGAGGATCGAAGAGCTTTCGGCGGCCGAAGAAAAACGAGGAACCAAAGTCGCGGTCGAGTAATCTGATCCGCAGGATGCCAGAGCAAGCTGCCGCCTTGGAAGTCGGTCGGCCGGCGCCCGATTTCGAGCTGCTGACCGACGCCGGTGAGCCGCTCAGGCTGTCGAGCCTCCGCGGCCGCAAAGTCATTCTCTATTTCTATCCCCGGGCCAACACACCCGGCTGCACGCGCGAGGCGTGCGAGTTCCGCGACCAGCTGCCGCGCATCTCACGCAAGAAAGCCGTCGTGCTCGGCATTTCGCCGGACAAGCCCGCCACGCAGACCAAATTCAAGCAGAAGTATCAACTGCCCTTCACGCTGTTAAGCGACCCCGACCACAAAGTGGCCGAGGCCTACGGGGTTTGGAAGGCCAAGACGATGTACGGCAAGAAGACCATGGGCATCGAACGCACCACGTTCGTCATCGATGAAGAAGGCCGGATCGCCAAGGTCTTTCCCAAGGTCAAGGTCGACGGCCACGCCGCCGAAGTGCTGGCCGCTCTCGACTGACTACTCTTCAGGCAGTGCGAAAGCGACATAGGCGCCGCCGGACGGCGCACCCGATTTGCCTCCTCCGGCGGCGATGACTACGAACTGCCGGCCTCGGACTTCGTAGACGGCCGGGGTGGCGTTGCCGGCCGCCGGCAGCGTCGTTTCCCAGAGCAGCTCGCCCGTGAGCTTGTCGTAGGCGCGGAATTTGCGGTCGTGATTGGTCGCCCCGATGAACAGGAGCCCCCCGGCGGTCACCACGGGCCCTCCGTAGTTCTCCATGCCGGTGTTCCGTATGCCCTTGGCGGCCAGTTCGGGGAACTCGCCGAACGGGATTTTCCAGGCATACTCGCCCGTGTTCAGGTTGATCGCATTCAGCGTGCCCCAAGGGGGCGCGATCGCCGGGTAGCCGTCCGGATCCAGGAACTTGTTGTAACCGTCG
>JBBIMZ010000504.1:0-3315 GCA_037444135.1 Solibacteraceae bacterium | reverse complement strand
CTGTTCGAGCTCTGCTGGAGCCTCCGCCCGGAACCGGAGTTTCTGCTCAAGCACGCGATCCCGTCCCGGCGGGACGTGCTGGCCGACTATGCTGGCTTTCTGGCGTCGCGCCGGCAATTCCGCGCTGCGGCCGCCCTCTGCGAACGGCTCGCCCCGGAGGCGACGGCCCCCGAGCTGGACCGCTTTCTCGATGCGGTCGACCGGATGCTCGCGAGCGGCGAGCTCGAGCCGGCTCAAAGCGTCTGGAACGCGTTGTGCCGCAGCCGGTTGATTGCTTACCCTCCATTGAACCGGCACAGCGGTCCGGTGGTGACCAACGCCGACTTCTCACGCTGGACGCTCCGGCGGGGATTTGACTGGCGCGTGGCCGAGACGCCGGGCGTCGTCGTGGCGCCGAATCCGCAAGGCGGCTGGCGGATCCTTTTGAGCGGCGACCAGCCGGAGCGCTGCGAAATCCTCAGCCAGCGCCTGCTGCTCGAACCGGGCCGGAGCTACCGCATGGGATTTCGCGGCCGGATCTCGCCGGCCGGGTCCGGCTCCCCTCATCCGGGATCGCCTCTGGTGTGGCAGGTCCTGGCCCGGGATGGCCGGCTCCTGCTCCAGTCGGCCGCCTGGCCGGAGCAGAACCTGCGATTCCGCGTCCCGGCGGGCGACGGCGCGGCGTTGCTGAGGCTCATCCACGAGCGAGTGCCGGGAAGCGTTCGGGCGCAGGGCGTCGCCGAGCTGGCCTCGATCACGCTGGAGGCAGGCGGGAAGTGAAAGTTGTGGGAGAATGCGTGAGAACCATGGGGTATAGACTCCTCGGGATTGCGTTGCCCGCCCTTGTGCTGGCGGCGGCGGGTATCGCTGGAGTCAAGGAGGGCATGCTGGCTTACGCCAGCGGCGACTTCGAGACGGCGCTCAAGGAGCTGACGCCGGCGGCGGAGGCCGGCGACACGCTCGCCCAGTTCACGCTTGGCTTCATGTATGCGAGCGGACGCGGTGTGCCGCAGAACGACGAGACCGCGCTCAAGTGGTACTCGATGGCGGCCAAGCGCGGGCACCGGGATGCGCAATATGCGCTCGGCTACATGTACCTGAACGGCAAGGGCGTAACGGCCGACGCTGCCGAAGCGGCCAAATGGTTTCGCCAGGCGGCTGAGCAGGGCCACTCCGCCGCCCAGTACCTGCTCGGCGTGATGCACATGCGCGGCAGCGGCGTCGCGCGGGACGACGCCGAAGCGGCCGCCTGGTTCCGCAAAGCCGCCGAGCAACAGCATCCGAGCGCTCAGTTCAACCTGGCGCTGGCTTACGCGGAGGGCGCCGGAGTGACCCGCGACGAAGCCGAAGCCGCCAAATGGTTTCTGGCCGCCGCCAGACAAGGTCATCTGGAGGCGCAATATCGGATCGGTTTGGCCTACGCGGGCGGCGCAGGCATCCCCCGGGATGATTTCGAGGCAACCAAGTGGCTCCGGACGGCGGCCGAGCGTGGCTTCTCCGACGCCCAGTACGAGCTGGGCCGGGCCTGCTCGGAGGGCCGGGGCGTGCCGCAGGACGACGCCGAAGCCGTGAAATGGTTCCGGCAAGCGGCCGAGCAGGGACACCTGGAGGCTCAGCACGCGATGGGCTTCGCCTACGCCAACGGAAAAGGCGTGCGCAAGGACCTGGATGCCGCGGTCTGGTGGTACCGGACGGCGGCCGAGAACGGCCACGCCGGCGCGCTGTTCGCCTTGCGGACGTTGCTCGAAAGCGGAACGCTGGTATTAAAAGACGACGCCCAAGCGGCGGCGCTTTACCGCTTGAGCGCCAACTCCGGCTTCGCGCCGGCGCAGTACAACCTTGCGCGAGCCTACGCCGAAGGCAAAGGCGTGACCAAGGACGATGCCGAGGCCGCCAAGTGGTATCGCGCGGCCGCTCAGCAAGGGCACGTCGAGGCCCAGTACCAGCTCGCATTGGCCTGCGCTGCCGGCAAAGGCGTTCCGGCCGATCCGGCTGAAGCAGCCCAATGGCTCGAAAAGGCGGCCGCGCAGGGCCACCTCGAAGCTCAGCTACGGCTCGCTTTCGCCTACACGAAAGGGATGGGCGTTCCCAAAGACGACGAGAAGGCCGTGTACTGGTACCAGAAAGCGGCGGCCCAGGGCTCGGCGCTGGCGCAGTACAACCTCGGATACGCTTATGCCAACGGCAAAGGAATCGCCCGGGACGACAAGCAGGCGGTGTTCTGGTATCAAAAGGCCGCCGAGCAAGGTCACGTGGATGCGCAGAGCAATTTGGGCTACATGTATTTCCACGGCCGCGGCGTCCCGCAGGACTACGTTCAGGCGCACATGTGGACCAACCTGGCCGCCTCCCAGGGCGACGAAGTTGCGATCCAAAACCGCGACGCGCTGGCCAAGGTCATGACGCCGGAGCAACTCGCCCGGGCGCAGGAGCTGGCGCGCGAGTGGCAGCGCCGCGCCGCCGGAGGTGGATCTGAGGCGCATCCGGCGCCCGCAGCCGCCGAAGCCAAGCCCGCAGCCGTGGGGACCGGATTTTACGTCAGCCGTCAAGGGCACATCCTGGCCATGAGCCATGTCGTCGCTGGCTGCGCCGGTCTGACCGTGAAGAGCGCCCAGGAACGGAAGAAGGTCAAACTGGCCGCCAGCGATCCGGCCGGAATGTTCGCCCTGCTCGGCCCGGCCGGCGAAGGCGCCGAACCGCTGCGCTTCAGCGACAGCGACGCCTTGAGCCTGGGGCAAGACGTGGTGGCCGCCGGGTACAACGTTTTGGGACAGGGTTCGCCCACGCTGGCTGTCACCACAGGCCGGATCCGGGGCACTGTCGGCCTGCACGGGGATGCGCGAATGCTGCAAATCACCGCCCCGGTGGCCCCCGGCGCCGACGGCGGGCCGCTGCTGGACCGGAGCGGCAACCTCATCGGCGTGATCCTGAGCGAGCTGAGCCCGCTGCATCCGGAAACCGCGGCCCGCGACATCAACTTCGCGCTGAAAGCCTCCGTGGTTCGCAGCTTTCTCGAGAGCGCCGGCGCCGCTTACCTGACCGCCCCGCCGGCCATGCCCCTGGACGCGGCCGCGGCGGAGGAGGCGGCCCGCAGGTCTACGGTCGTGGTCGAATGCTGGCGATGAGCTTGCCCCACAGCTCGCCGGAGCTTTGCCAGGTCAAGTAGACCGTCACGAGCACGAGGGCCGCCATCACGAGGTTGCCGGCCCAGCCGTTCGTGTGGCGCCCCATGTGGCGCCGGTCGTTGGTCAGCCACATCAGCACAATCACGATCACCGGCACCAGCAGCGCTAACACCACCGCCTGCACCAGCACCAGCCAGACCGGTTTCCAATC
>JBBIMZ010000503.1:0-3315 GCA_037444135.1 Solibacteraceae bacterium | reverse complement strand
GCCGGAAGCCGTTTGGGTTCGCCCCGCGGCAGCAGCCTAGGCCTCCTCCTAGGGCCCGTCAAGATCTCATGAATCTGGACATCGATGCGAAAGCTGGCCGGATCGAGAGCACCGGTTTCGGTGGATGACGCCTCCATGGTGGATCGATTCCTCCTCTTGAGAAACCAGATCGAGGACAGTGCCGCTCCCCTCTGTCCATATTTCGATTCTAGCCCGGGCTCAAGGCGGCGGGGAAGCGGTTGCTTCCGGCGGAGCGCCGTAGAAGAATCGGAAAGGACGGCGCCGGTTCGCCGTATTCAATCTTGGATGACGATGGCGGCGATCGAGGCGGCGATTGTCGGTGTGGATCTGAAGCAACAGGAAGCCGAGTTCGCGGACCTCTTCCAGCAACACCGGCTGCGCGCCTATCATTACGCCTTGCAGATGCTCGGCAACTCCGACGACGCCCTCGACGTGATGCAAGAGGCTTTTCTCCGCCTGCACCGGCACTGGCGCCGCCGCGACCCGTCCCGGCCGTTCCTGCCCTGGATGTATTCGGTGGTGCGGAACCTCGCCATCGATTTGCTCCGCAAGCGGTCGACCCGCCGCGAGTGCGAGCTGGAAGCCGCTCCGGAGACCGCTCCGGCAGCCAATCCCGAGACGGACTCCGCCCGCCGCCAGCTCAGCGCCCGGCTGTGGAGCGAGATTCAGCGGCTCCCGGCGCCCCAGCGGGAAGTCCTCCTGCTGCGCGACTGGCACGGCCTCTCCTACGCCGACATCGCCTCCGCCACCGGCCTGTCGGTGACTACCGTCAACTCCAGGCTCCACGACGCCCGGACCCGACTGCGGGAGCGGCTCCGGAGGTATTTGTGAACCCGGCCGGGCGGCACGAGCACATCGAACGGCTCCTGTCGGCTTACCTGGACGACGAGCTGACCCAGGCCGAAGCGCAGCGCGTCGAAGTGCACCTTGAGGCATGCGAGCCGTGCCGGACCGCCCTGCGCGAGCTGCGCGAGATCCAGCAGCTTACGGCGGGCATCGAGTTCCGCCGGCCGCCCGAAGCAGTGCTCGAGGCGATCGAGCGACGCCTGTCGGTGCGCGCGGCGCGCTGGAGCGGCTGGGCGCTGGTTATGATAGGTCTGGCCGCCTGGATTGCGTACGGGCTTATCTTCGCTCTGCGCCATCCGCGATGGCCGACCATTCCGGAGCTGCTGGCAGGGCTGGTCCTGATCGGCCTGGCGCTGGTGTTCGTATCCGTCCTGCGCCAGCGGCTCCTGGAACGCCGGCACGACCGCTACCGAAGGGTCAGCAAATGATCGTCGTCACCACGTTCGACATCCCCGGCAAACGCATCGTGCGCGCGCTGGGCCTCGTTCGCGGCAACGCGGTGCGCGCCCGGCACCTGGGCCGGGACGTGCTCGCCTTTTTTCGCAACCTCGTCGGGGGCGAAGTGCACGAATACACCAAGCTGCTGGCCGAGTGCCGCGAGCAGGCTCTGGACCGGATGATCGCCGAAGCCAGGTCCCTGGGCGCCAACGCCGTCGTAGGCGCGCGCTTTTCGAGCAGCGAGATCTCCGCGGCGGCGGCCGAGATCCTGGTCTACGGCACGGCCGTCGTCATCGACGAGGGTGCAAGCCCATGAAGGGGGGCCTACGCGCGACGCTCATCCTCCTGTGCCGGTTGCCCGCCGTCGCGGCTCCAGCCGAAATTCCCGTCCTCGAAGCCAACGTTCCGGTGTCGCCGCCGGGCTGGGCCGTGCTGGAGCGCCGCCTGCTGGCCGACATGAGTGAAGCCGCCATTGGCTACGCGGCTCACTACACGCGCAGCGGCGGAACGCTCATCTGGAAGACCGAGGGCAGCGCCTCGCTGGATGACCTTCTTGAGTCCTTCTACAACTTTCCCCTGCTCTATGCCCTCGGCGGGGATGAACGGCTGCGCGAGCTCTCCTTCCGCCAGTGGGAAGCCACGACGCGCCAGCTCACTTACATGTTCCCGGTCTTTCACCGCGAATTCCCCAGGCACGGAGACTGGTTTCACATCGGAGAAGGCTTCCTGTACTTCTACCTGCTGGCGTTGGCCGACCCGACCGACTACGAGCACGCGGCCCGCGCCCGGCGCTTCGCCGCCTTCTACATGGGAGAGGATCCGGAGGCTCCCAATTATGACCGGGAGCGCAAGCTGATCCGCTCGCCACACACCGGCAGTCTCGGCCCGCGCTTGCCTGATCCGGACACGGCGGCGCCGTACGGCTATTCGAAGGGCATGTCCTCCTACGGGCTGCCGCTCGAAGATGTTCCCGGAATCCGCAGCTACGACGATCTCAAGGATCCGGAAAAGGCCCGGCTCATGGGCCGCGAGATGGCCGCCCGAATTTACCGCGGGGACGTGCCGGCCAACCTCGCCGCCACGAGCCTGGCCGCGCACGCTTATCTGCTGACCGGCGACGAGAAGTACGCCGCTTGGATCCGGGAGTACACCGGGGCCTGGCTGGAGCGCACGCGAACCAACGGCGGCATCACGCCCGACAACGTCGGACTTTCCGGCAAGATCGGCGAGTACCACCGCGGCAAATGGTGGGGCGGCCTCTACGGCTGGCAGTGGCCGCACGGCTTCTACAACATCGGCATGGCCACGCAAATCGCGGCCGCCAACGCCATGCTGCTGAGCGGCGGCGAGCCGGGCTGGCTTGACCTGGTCCGCTCGAACCTCGATCGCGTCCTCGAACAGGGAAAGAACGTGAACGGCGCCTTCGTCGTTCCCTACAAGCACGGCGACCGCGGCTGGTTCGCTTACCAGCCCATCGAGAAGGACCGGCTGGTGTCGCTCTGGTACATGTCGATGGCGCCCGAAGACTGGCAACGCATCGAGCGAGTCCGCCGCGCCAGTCGGCGCGACTGGCACGAGGCCACCGGCGCCCCGTTTCCCAACAATGGCTACTCGCGGCTGCCCGACGAGCGCGAGGACTGCTGGAACTGCGACGTCGAGGGGCTGGCCGACTGGAACCGCGTGCTCGATGTCCGCAACAAAGAAGATCGGGGCCACGAAGCGCCCTGGTTCCGTTTCCTGGCCGGCGACAACCCCAATTACCCGGAGCGGATCCTTCGCGTCGCCTACGGCCAGATGACGCGCAAGCTTCGGCAGATTCGCGATGGGGTGCTGCTGCTCGATTACGATCCGCGCAAACCGGAAGCCTCCGGACGGCTTGAGCGCAAGCTCGAGAACGTCCACGAACACCATTGGGCCACGGTGAACCCGCTGACGACCGAGGCGCTGGTCCAGCTGACGATGGGCGCTCCGCAACTGGTCTACAACGGAGGTCTCTTGCACGCCCTAGTG
>JBBIMZ010000502.1:0-3319 GCA_037444135.1 Solibacteraceae bacterium | reverse complement strand
CCCTTCGCCGTCGTGCTTTCCGACGACGTGATCGATTCCGAGGTGCCGTGCCTGCGGCAGCTTCTCGACGTTTACGAATTTTTCGGCGCCTCCGTCGTCGCCTTGATGGAGGTGCCTGAGGAAAGCGTTCCGGCCTACGGGATCGTGGCGGCCGAGCCGGTCGAGCACAACGGCTGCGTCGACCGGGTGTACCGGATCCGGAACCTCGTCGAGAAGCCGAAGCCGGAGGAAGCGCCGTCGCGGCTGGCGATCATCGGCCGGTATGTGCTGACGCCGGAGATCTTCGATTCGATCGAGGCCACGCCTCCGGGCGCGATCGGCGAAATCCAACTCACCGACGCGCTGCGCCACCTGTTGAGAAGTCGGCCGATTTACGGCTACCGGTTCGAGGGCAAGCGCTACGACGCCGGCGACAAGCTGGGCTTCCTCATCGCGACGGTCGAATACGCGCTGCGGCGCCAGGACCTGGGCGGGCCGTTCCGCGAATACCTGAAGTCACTCAAGCTCTGATCGCGCCGAAGATAATGAAAGGATGCGGCGGAGAACCTTTCTGGCGACGGCGGCCGGCGCCGCGGCCCAGACGCGGCGGGGCGGCGTGAAATTCGGAATCGATCTGTTCAGCATCCGCTCGTCCGGCTGGTCGCCGTTGGAGTATCTGGACTACTGCGCCCGGCACAAGGCCGGTGTCGTCCACTTCTCGGAGGTGCGGTTTCTCGGGGGCCTGGAGGAGGCGCATGTGAGGAAAGTGGGCGAGTATGCGCGGCGTCTGGGCATTGAGCTCGAGATCGGCATGACGTCGATCTGTCCGAGCTCGAAGCGGTTCCGGGCCGAGGACGGGCCGGCGGAGGAACAACTGGCGCGGGCGATCCGCGCGGCGCGGGCGGCGGGTTCGCCGATCGTCCGGGCCTTCCTCGGCAGCATGGAGGACCGCAAGGGGCCGGTTCCGATCGAAGGCCACATCGAAAACACCGTGCGCGTGCTGCGCGCGGTGCGCTCGCAGGCGGAAGACGCCGGCGTCAAGATCGCCATCGAGAACCACGCCGGCGACATGCAGGCGCGGGAGCTCAAGAGCCTGATCGAAGCCGCGGGCAAGGAGTTCGTCGGCGCCTGCATCGACTCGGGCAACCCCTTGTGGACGATCGAGGACCCGCATCTGACGCTGGAGATCCTGGCGCCCTACGCGCTCACCAGCCATATTCGCGACAGCGCCGTCTGGCGAACCGAGAGCGGCGCCGCCGTGCGCTGGGTGCGCACCGGCGAGGGCAACGTCGGCATCGACGATTGGATTCGCAAGTACGTCGAGCTCTGTCCCGGCCGGGCCGTGACGATGGAGGTGATCGTGACCGGACCGCGCGAGTTTGCGTACCTTAAACCGGATTTTTGGGACGGCTACCGGAACGTGCCCGCATGGGAATTCAGCCGCTTCCTGGCGCTGGCCGAGCGGGGCAAGCCGTCGCCGGCGCCGCCCCCGGTTCCGCCCGAACGAAGGGCGGAGCAGGAGCGCGAGGATCTCGAAGCGAGCATCCGGCATGTCCGGAAAATTCTGGGAGCAATCGAGTGATCGGCCGTCTCGTTTGCCTTGTCGTTGTGGCGGCGGCCGCCTATGCCGCCGATCTGGTGCGGGAGGTGCGCGCGGCGATCAGCCGCAACGATCTGGCCGGGGCCGCACGGGCTGTCGAAGAGTTCCGCGCGCGCGGGGGCGTCACGCCGGAGATGCTCGAAGCGCTCTCCTGGCTCGGGCGGGGCGCGCTGGGCGCGGGCGATCTGGAGGCCGCCGGCCGCAATGCCGCTGAGGTGCGCCGCCTGGCGCTCGAGATGCTCAAGACGCGCCCTCTGGACGCCGACAAGCGCCTGCCGATCGCCCTGGGCGCCTCCATCGAAGTCCAGGCGCAAGTGCTGGCGCGGCAGGGGGCGATCTCGGAGGCGATCGCGTTTCTCAACCAGGAGCTCGAGCGGTGGGGGCGGACGTCGATCCGCATGCGGATTCAAAAGAACATCAATCTGCTGACGCTCGAAGGCAAGCCGGCGCCGCCGCTCGAGGTGGGCGAGTTCCTCGGACCCCGGCCGGCGCCGCTCGACAAGTTGCGCGGCCAGGTGGTGCTGCTGTTCTTGTGGGCGCACTGGTGCGGCGACTGCAAGGGGCAGGCGCCCGTACTGGCGCGGCTCAAAGCCGAATTCGGCGGGCGCGGGCTGACGATCGTCGCGCCCACGCAACGCTACGGCTTCGCCGCGCGCGGCCAGGAGGTTTCACCCGAGGAGGAGTTGCGGCACATCGCCGACGTCTGGAAGCAGCACTACGCCGCCTTGGGCGAGATTCCGGTCCCGGTGAGCGAGAAGACTTTCCAGACCTACGGCGTCAGCACAACGCCGACGCTGGTCCTGATCGATCGGGCCGGCACGGTGCGCCTGTATCACACTGGCAAGATGAGCTACGAAGAGCTCGCGCCGCGTCTGGCGCCCCTGCTAGGTTCCTGAGCGCCGGTCTCGGCCACCCGAATCGTCGGCCGGGCAGAATCAAAATGGAAGCTCACCGGGCTGGAACAGCAGTACGCCCGGAAGCCGCTTCCGCCAGAACTCCTTGTCCTTCGTGACCAGAGGAACACCGAGTTCTTCGGCCACCTGCACAACAATGGCATCGCCTGCTCGAAGGCCGGTGCGCGCCACGATCTCGCAGGCACGTTCGGCTGCGTCCGAGGTGATTTCCAGCCAGTGTATCGAAGGGAGCCTCGCCAGGTTCATCCAGACGTGGCGCACGATCACGTCGCTCTGTACGCGCCGGCGGAGGACGGATGCCGCCTCCACCAAGACCCAGATTGGGCTGACGGACTCAACTTCGAATCGAAGAAGCTTTTCAAACAGCGGCCGGCACTCCGAATGGAACATATCATTGGGATCCAGCGCGCTGACGAAGACGTTGCTGTCGAAAACCAGCTTCACGCGTCCCGCTCCGCGCGGACGTCGACTACGCTGCTACCGCCTTGGGAGTGAAGGCGGATCATTTCCATGACTTCCGTGAAGACGCGAGTCCATTCGTTTGCATTCATACCCTCGCCCAGCAAGTCAGCGCGCACAATGCCGGTACCCTCCGCGACAGCCAATCGGCTTTTCACGAGAAACAGCTCACGCTCCAGCCGACGGATCTCGGCCCGAATCTCTTCGTTCGCCTTCCCGCTCATGTAAGCCAACTAAGATTCTAGCGCGGGCGGCCCGCTGCGCCCACGGGGCTTGCCTTGCCGCCTGTTATTCTGGGGAGGAAACGGGAGCTCGAGAGTTTGCGACGCCTGATTCGCGCATTTGGCGCTTTCCTGGAAGTATTGCG
>JBBIMZ010000501.1:0-3324 GCA_037444135.1 Solibacteraceae bacterium | reverse complement strand
GAGAAGGCTTCTCGTAGATCGGGTAGCTCTTCGAAACCGTCTCAAACTCGATAGCGTTCAACAGAGCGCAAGCGCCCTCCGATTAGCGTATCAGCCGGCGCGCGGCCGTTGTCAAGCAGCCTGTCCGGGCTCCTACAAGCTCGGCAGGCTCTGCCGGCCTAGATCCGGCCGAACTTGGCCACCGCCTCTTTGATCGATTTGAACCGTTCGATGAACGGGTACATGCTGTGCTCGGTGTGATCGAGCTCCTGGGCCCGCTTCAGGACCTCGGCGGCATGCTCGCGCGGCACCACGGCTACGCCGTCCTCGTCGGCGACGATGATGTCGTTGGGACGTACGGTGACGCCGGCGCACTTCACCGGGATGTTCATGCCGGCGAACCGGTAATGATTGATCGACGTCGAGGGAGCGATCCCGCGGCTGAAAATCGGAAACTGCAGGCGGCGGATTTGGGGCGTGTCCCGAATCGAAGCGTCCACGACGGCGCCGGCCAGCCCGCGGTACTTCATCGCCGTGGCCATCAGGCCGCCGACGCCCGCAAAGTCCAAACCGTCCTCGAGCACGATGACGTACACGGAGCCGCGCGGAGCCGCGTCGATCGCATCCAGCATGCCCTGAGAAGCGGGCGGTCCTTCCTTGTGCTCTTCCTTCTTGAGCAGCACAGTGACAGCCGGCCCGGCGAATTTGGTCGGAAACAAAGGCCGCATGTCGTGCGACAGGTGGGCGCGCTCGCCGTAAAGTTGCTCGATCGCGTCGGCCACCGACGCCACTTCGACCAGGCGGAAGCCCTCGATCAGGGCATCGCCGGCCGGCGGCTGCTGCGCGACCAGCCACAGCGCGGCAGAAAACGCGAAGACAGAGACGATGGTGAGAACGATTTTCCTTTGCATAACCTTTGATTCTATCGATGCCCGGCGTTCGCCGCCCTGAGCGAAGGTAGGCGGGCCGCCTATAATGGGGGCATGCAGCCGTGGTGGCAGCAGCCCTTCTTTCAGGTGGCGTTGCCGATCGTCATCGCCTTTGTGCTGACCTATTGGGCTCACAAGCGCCGGATCGACGATCTGAACCGCCGGATCGACGACCTCAAAGAGAGCCTCAGCAAGCGCCTCGATGCGATTGAGCGGCGCCTGGAGCGCATCGAGCAACTCCTGACCGACCACGACCGCCGCATCACCGCCCTCGAAGAGCGCACCTCGCCGCTGCGCCGGTAACTTAGAACACCTTCCTCGTCAGGCGCTGAAGGTTGAATTTGGCCGTGTCGGCGATCAGCATGACGGCCATGACGCCGGCCTGGACCGGGTCGCTTACCACCAGGTCGCTCGCCTCCGGGACGCTGCCGGCCATGTTCAGACTGATCACGGGCAGACCCTGCGACCGGACCTCGCGCACCGCCTTTTCGATCTCCCCGCCCATGAGCGCTCCGGCCAGCACGAGCACGCGCGCCCGGGGCAGGCGCGCCACGGCCCGCACGGCCTCGGCAAGGGGCTTCTCGCCCACCAGCGGAATCGTATCTACCGAGATATGCTCGCCGCGGATGTTATGGCGGTCGGCTTCCGAAATCGCCCCGAGGGCCACCTGCCCGACTTGCGCCCCGCCGCCCATGATGATGACGCGCTTGCCGTAAATCTTGTGCAGGCTGTCTTCGACCTTGACGGAGCGGACCACCGGCAGGGCCTCGAGGTCGCGCACCAGCGCGGCGGGGTCGGCCGGAAGGTCCAGCTCCAGGTCGATGCGGGCGCGCTCGGGCGAGTGCTCGACGATCGCCACGTCGGTGATGTCGCCCCGGTGCGCTGCGATGACGCCGGTAAGCTGATGCAGAACCCCGGGACCGGGATCGGCGTGGATGACCAGACCGATGCGCCTGACGGGCATGGCTATCCGGCCTCGTACTTCTTCAATATGTCAGGCCAGTGTCCCTGGGCCCGCAGAATGGCCTCGGCGACCTCGCGGACGGCGCCGCGGCCCCCCGGGGCCACGGTCACCAGGTGGGCGATCTGTTTGACCTCCGGCCGGGCGTTGGCCGTGGCCACGGCGAAGCCGACGCGGCGCATGATGACGGCGTCGGTGAGGTCATCGCCGACATAGGCGACCTGCGCGGGCTCCAGGCCCGAGCGGCTCAGGATCTCCTCGAGGATCGGGACTTTTTCCAAGTGTCCCTGATAGACGTAGGAAAAGCCGATCTGCTCGGCGCGCGCGACCGTGGCGGGTGAATCGCGGCCGCTGATCAGACCCAGCTCGATCCCTTTGGAGACGAGCCAGCGCAGCGCGATCCCGTCCTGGGAATCGAAAGCTTTGGTCTCGTAGGTCTCACCGTTGGGGCCGGGGACGAAGTAGAGCCGGCCGTCAGTGAGCACGCCGTCGACGTCCATCAGCAGCAGCCGCACGCGGGCGGCGCGTTCGGTACAGTCCGCCACCGTGACCTCCGCCGCCTCAGCGCTGAATCCGGGCCGAGCCGCCCTTGGCGAAGGCCCTGACCTGTTCGAGCGTCGCCATGGTGGTGTCGCCGGGGAAGGTCGTCAGCAGGGCGCCGTGCGCCCAGCCCAGCTTGACGGCCTCCTCGGGCGGCTCGGCGGTCAGGACGCCGTAGAACAGGCCGGAGGCGAAGCCGTCGCCGCCGCCCACGCGATCGTAGACGTCGAGATCGCACGTCGGGGCCACGTACGTCCGGCCGTTGATCCAGGCCACGGCGCTCCACCGGTGCCGGTTGGTGGAGAGCACCTCCCGGAGCGTCGTCGCGACGATCTTCACCTGCGGATGCTTCCTGACGACGTTGTCGATCATGCCCAGGAATGCGCTGGGATCGAGTTTGGAGGCCGCCTCGACTTCGGGCCCGGGAATGCCGAGCCCTTTTTGCAGGTCCTCTTCGTTGCCCACCAGCACATCCACGTGCTCGACGATGCGGCCGATCACCTCGGCGGCGCGCTGCTCGCCGCCCCAAAGGCCCCACAGCTTGGCCCGATAGTTCAGATCGAAGGAAACGACGGCGCCGGCCGCCTTGGCTGCCTTCATCGCCTCGATGATCAGCTCGGCCGTCGTCGGCGACAGCGAGGCGAAGATGCCGCCGCTGTGAAACCAGCGCACGCCCCCGGCGAAGATCGCCTGCCAGTCGAAATCACCGGGCTTGAGCAGCGCCGCGGCTTCATTGGCGCGGTTGTAAAAGACGACCGGGCCCCGCACGCCCATGCCGCGGTCGCTGTAGACGGTCGCCATGTTCGGCCCGTTGACGCCGTTGTGGGCGAAGCGCTTGTAGAACGCCTTGACGCCCATGGCGCGGACGCGCTCGGCGATCAAGTCGCCGATCGGGTAATCGACCATCGCCGTGAC
>JBBIMZ010000500.1:0-3329 GCA_037444135.1 Solibacteraceae bacterium | reverse complement strand
ATAGCTCGCTCACGGTCGCCGGCGCCTGGCAGGCGGCTCCCGGCAATGAGGTCCGCGTCCACAGCCGCGACGCGCTCAGTTACTCGTATGCGTTCCGTCAGGCGGCCGCCGACATGAAGACGGCCGAACTCGAGCGGCTTCTTGAACCCTACGTGACCGAGTATTTTCCCGACCGTTTCGGCGCGGTGTCCGACGGGGGCACGGCGCGGTCCTTCAGCACCTTCCTGCGGAATCTGGACGACTACATCGAAGGGCTGGAGCACAACGGCGCCAACACGTTCGGCGACACCCTGATCGCATTGGAACTGAGCCTTCCCGCCGAGGCGCTCCGGCCGTGGCTCAGCGCCCCCGGCAACAAGAAAGATCCGGCCTACTTCGACATGTCGCGGGCTCTTCAGGCCGCGCTCAAGGAGACGATTCCGTTCTACTTTTTCGCCGACCGCAGCCATTACCGTGCCGGCGAGGCCGTCGTCGCGCCGCTGCTGGTCTGGGCTTCGATCCCTCCGGCCACCAAGGGCAAGTCCGAGATCTTTTGGAACTGGCCGGACCGCGGCGAGCAGGACCGCCGGATCCAGGATCCGCGCACCCTGGCGGCCCTGCGCCGCCGGCTCGACGAGATCCACCGCCTCCTCCGGGAGAGGCCTGAGCCCGAACTCGTCAAGGCCGCGGCCGACTATCACCCCGATGACGGCACCGTAACCCGCCTGATCGCCGCCGCCACGAAAGGCAGGCGCACGCTGCTCGAAAGTCTGCTGTTCGTCGAAGCCGAACTGGTCGAGCAGGCGCGCGCCGCCGGCCTGAAGATGGCCGAGTTCCAGAAACGGAAGACGGCCAGGCCGGCCGAGGCTGTCCGCGCCCTGGCCGAATTCGGCGCCAGGCTCACGGACGCCTTTCACCGGAAAATTCACAGCGTTTACGGCGGCGGCGCACTGCGCCCGCTGGGGACGCGGATCTTCCTCGAAGCGGCTCGCGCGCTGGGCGGGAGCGCCGCCACGGACTGGCCGAAACCGGATGCTTTGCTGTATCTGGCCGTGCTTAAGGCCGGAGCGGATTTTTCGCCGGTCCGGTTCGTCGAAAACGAATGGCCGGCGCCGGGCGATCTTGTGGTGGAGCAGAAGCTTGTCAGGTTCGAGGAGCCGCGGCGAGCTTTTCTTTAGCCACCGCCGCCGCGCCGAGCACCCCGCCGTGGTAGCCGAGTGGTGAGGGCCGCACCTCGAGCCGCCGCGCCGCCGCTGCCGTCACCTGGCGGGGCAACTCCCCGCGGAGATGGGCGACAAGAAGCGGGTTGTCCTGCGCCAGACCTCCGGCCAGCACGATCAGCGGCGCGTCGAGCAACTGCACCGCGCCGGCCAGACCCGCCGCCAGATAGCGGGCGTAAGTGCGGATCGCCTCGCGTGCCCGCACGTTTCCCGCGTGCGCCTCCCGGATGAGCTGCTCCGCCGTGGCGAATCCGCTGCCGCCATAGCGCAGCAACGCCGCGGCGTTGGTATAGGCTTCGAGGCACCCGGAACGCCCGCAGGTGCACGGCCGTCCTTCAAAGACCAGCGTCACGTGGCCGATGGCGTTGGCGAAGTAATGCGGGCCGCGGTGAAGCCGGCCCCCGATATAGCAGCCGCCGCCGACGCCCGTGCCCAAGGTCACCGCGAGGAAATCGTCGGCGTCGCGGGCCGCGCCGTAATGCTTTTCGGCCACCGCCAGCGCGTTGGCGTCGTTTTCGACCGCCACCGGCAGCCCGACCGCGGCCGCCAGCGGCCGGGCCACATCGGTTCCCGTCCACCCCGGCAGGTTCCCGGTCGCGTAGACGACCCTTCCGCGATCGGGATCGACCCAACCGGCTGTGGCGACGCCGAGCGCCGAGGCTTCGACTCCGGCGCGGCGCGCCAGCTCGAGCGAATCCAGGGCCACACGCCTGAGGTGGTCGAGGAGCGCCTGGCGTCCGGCGCCCGCCGGCGTCGGAGCCGAGCCCGCCGCCACCAGTTCGCCGTCGCGCGATACAACGCCGAACTTGGTGTGCGTTCCGCCAAGGTCGATGCCCAGGAAGTAGCGCTCGGCGGCGCAGCGGGTCTCGCGAGCGATCGCCTCGGCAAAGCGGCGCGCAATCTCCTGCGGCCGGGTGATCGCCGTCCCGACGACGACCGCAAACGCGCCCGCCCGGACGGCCGCGGCCGCCTGCTCCGGCGAGCTCACCCGGCCTTCAACGACCAGCGGAGTCCGCATCCGGCGCGCCCACTCGCGCACGAACCCGGCGTCGAACGCCGTCAGGTGGCGCGTCTCGGCCGTATAGCCCCGCATCGTCGAGGCCACCAGGTCGGCGCCCGCCGCCTCGGCCGCCAGCGCTTCTTCGAGCGTGGCCACGTCGGCCATGACCGGGATCCCCGTTTCGCGGATGCGCCGAAGCCGCTCGAGCGCGCCGAAGGAGCAGCCACGCGCGGTGCAGTCGAGCGCGATCACGTCGGCGCCGGCCGCCACCAGCCGCCGGGCGGCTTCCACCGAACTCGTGATGAGAATCCCGCCGTCGGCCGCGGGCGCCTTCTCGATTCCCAGAATCGGCACATCGACGGCCGCGCGAATCGCCGCGACGTCGTCGGCGCCGTTGGCGCGGATCCCCGCCGCTCCACCCGCCACCGCGGCTTGGGCAAAGCGCGCCATCGACTCCGGATCGCGAAACGGATCGCCTTCCGGCGCCTGGCAGGAAACGACCAGCGACTTTTCGAGCCGCGCCAGGACTCCGCGCGGCCCCATCAGGCGCCCCCGAGCACGCTCGAGGCCGAGCACAGCAGGATCGCCGCCAGCAGCGCCGCGATGCCGCCGCGCATCCAGCGCGCCGCTTCCGGCGGCGCTCCGCGCCACTCGCCGAGAAGCATCCCCATCCCGTTAGCGACGACCAAGGCCGCAGCCAGGCTCAACGGCCATCCGATCGACGGACCGATCCCGCCCAGCCGCGGCGCCGCCGCCCCATACAGGAAGATGCTGCCGCCCCAGAGGAGCCCCATGAGCACGCTCAAGCCCCAGCTCGTGGCCGGTCCGCCGCCGGCAAACAGACGATGACTGCCGTGGCGCTTCAGCCGCAAACCGCAATAGACGATGTTCGGCAGCGAGCCCGCGCCGAGCATCAGCAACCAGATGACGTTCGTCGCGCCGAAGTGCGAAACGCCGAGACGCCGGCCGGCGTCGGCGATCGGCAGCGCGAGGCTGTAGCCGATGTTGAAGATCGCCGACATGACGCCGGCCGCCACTGCGAGCAGATAGGCGAGCGCGACGGCGCGCCGCGATACCGCGCCCGTCGCCGGGCCCTCCTCTCGGATCCGCCCCGCCCGGCCGCACATCCA
>JBBIMZ010000499.1:0-3329 GCA_037444135.1 Solibacteraceae bacterium | reverse complement strand
GCAAGACGAGCAGGGCAGGCCGGCGCCCGGCACGGGCTTCGATTTCGCCGATTTCCTGCTGGGCCTGCCGCAATCGAGCTCGATCCGCTTTGGCAGCTCGAGCAATTACTTCCGGGCTTCGGCCGTCAGCGTGTACGTTCAGGATGACTGGCGTCCTCGGGCCGGCCTGAGCCTGAATGTCGGCCTGCGCTACGAATACTTCACGCCGTACCGGGAAAAGTACAACCGGATCGCCAATCTGGACATCGCGCCGGGCTTTGCCGCGGTGGCTGTCGTCACGCCGGAGCTGCCCGGACCTTACAGCGGCGGCTTCCCGCCCGGGTTGGTGGATCCGGACCGGAACAACTTCTCGCCGCGCCTGGGGCTGGCCTGGCGTCCGTGGTCCGGGCGCACGTTTCAAGTCCGGGCCGGATACGGCATCTTTTACAACGGCTCGGTCTACAGCCAGTTTCCTGGTCGGTTGGCCTCCCAGCCGCCGTTTGCCTCCACAGCCACTCTCAATACCAGCCTGGCCCGGACGCTGACGATCGAGGATCCTTTCGCCCCGGGGCCGTCCAAGACAGTGACGAACACTTACGCGGTCGACCGGCGCTATCGCGTGCCGTACGCGCAGACCTGGAACTTCTCGATCCAGCAGGAGCTCGCGCGCTCGTGGGTGCTCGAGCTCGGGTATCTGGGCACCAAGGGAACCCGGCTCGATATCCAGCGGCTGCCGAACCGCGCGGCTCCGGGCTCGCCTCTGACGGCCGAGGAGCGCCGGCGAATCGGCAACGCGGTCGGGTTCACGTTCGAGAGCGCGGAAGGCAACTCGATTTATCACGCGGCCCAGGCGCGCCTGGTGCGGCGCTTCCGCCGAGGTCTCTCGCTGAATGCGCTGTACACGTTGTCCAAATCCATCGATAACGCTTCCACCTTCGGCGGCGCCGGTGCCGCCGTCGCTCAGAACGACCAGGATCTGCGGGCCGAGCGCGGGCTGTCGAGCTTCGATCAACGCCACACGTTTATGCTCTACTACGTCCTCAGCACGGGCTTCGGCGCCGGCGCGCCGCGCCTGGGCCGCCACGGGCTTGCGCGATTGCTCGGCCAGTGGACGTTGAGCGGCGGCCTGACCGCCGGCTCCGGCACGCCGCTGACGGCGCGCGTGCTCGGGAATCTGGCCGATGCCGGGGGAACCGGCGCGGTGGGCAGCGGGCGCGCCGACGCCACCGGCGCGGCCATCCATGCCGGCGGCTGCTTCTTCAACCTGGCGGCCTTCACGCTGCCTCCGGCGGGGCGCTTTGGCAACGCCGGCCGGAACACGATTCCCGGGCCCGCGCAGTGGGCGCTGAACGCTGCGCTGGCGCGGACGATCCCGCTCGGCGAAGGCCGCCGGCGAATCGAACTGCGCCTTGAGAGCACGAACATCACCAACCACGTCAGCATCACCCGGCTCGGCACCGTGGTGAACGCCTCCGATTACGGCCTGCCCACCGGGGCCGCACCGATGCGCACCGTGACGGCGGGCCTGCGCTTCAGCTTCTAGCCATGCGGGGTCTCGTTGCGGCTGTTGTGCTCGTTTGCCTGCTCCCGGCGCAGGAGCAGCCGACGGGGGTCCGCTTCACCGCGAGCGCGAACCTGGTCATCGTGAACGTATCGGTTCGCGACCGCAGCGGCGCCCCGATCGAAGGCCTGACTCGGGTGGACTTCGAGGTGCTCGAGGACGGCAAACCGCAAACGATCTCCGTGTTCGAGTTCCAACGGCTGGCCGGCGAACCCCCGCAGCCCGCCCCCGCGCCCGCGGGCGCCCGCAAGGCTTCCGCCATCAGCCCATCAGTCCCGGGTCAGGTCCGGTACCGCGACCGGCGGCTGCTGGTTCTCTTCTTCGACTTCTCCTCAATGGAGGCGGCCGAGCAGGTTCGGGCGCAGCAGGCGGCGCTCAAATTCATCCGGGGCCAGATGTCGCCGCAGGACCTGGTCGCCATCATGAGTTTCACCAGCCGGCTGCGCGTGCTCCAAGATTTCACCGACGACCGCGAGCGGCTGGCGGCCGTCATCGGGGCGCTCCGCATCGGCGATGCCAGCGAGCTGGCGGCCGAAGCCGACACCGGGGGCGAGGAGGGCGGCGTGGACACGGGCGCCGCGTTCGTGGCCGACGAGACCGAGTTCAATATCTTCAACACGGACCGCAAGCTGAGCGCCCTGGAGTCGGCCGCCAGGATGCTCGCTTCGCTGCCGGAGAAGAAGGCACTGGTGTATTTCTCCGGCGGGGTCGGACGAACGGGCGTCGAGAACCAGTCGCAACTGCTGGCGACGATCAACGCCGCCGTGCGCGCCAACGTTTCCTTCTACGCCGTCGACGCCCGGGGACTGGTAGCGCTGCCCCCGGCCGGGGCCGCCTCCCAAGCGGCTCCGCGAGGAACCGGCGTCTTCACCGGCAGCGCGCAAAGGCAGCAGCGCGAGCGCTTCTCCAACCAGCAGGAGACCCTGGTTGCGCTGGCCGAGGAGACCGGCGGCAAAGCGTTGCTGGACACCAACGATCTGAGCGAGGGGATCCTCCAGGCGCAGCGCGATATCCAGAGCTACTACATCCTCGGCTACTACAGCGGAAACGGAGCGCTCGACGGGCGCTTTCGCCGCATGCAGGTGCGTCTGAGGCGGCCGCTTCAGGCGCGGCTCGATTACCGGCGAGGCTACTACGCCGCCAAGGAATTCCGGCGCTTCACCGGAGCCGACAAGGAGCGCCAGCTCGAAGAGGCGCTCTTGCTGGGCGATCCGGTGACCGACCTGACGCTGGCGCTCGAGATCGACTGGTTCCGCCTCGCCCGCGACCGGTACTTCGTCCCGGTGTCGGTGAAGATCCCTGCGGCGGAGATCGAGCTGGCGGCGCGCGGCGCGACCGCCCAGACCGAGTTCGACTTCATCGGGCAGGTGCGGGACGTCCGGGGAGCGCCGGCGGCGGTGGTCCGCGACACGGTTCGCGTCACGCTCGATCGCGAGCAGACCGGACGGTCCGCCGGGCGCCACTTTCAGTACGACACCGGCTTCACGCTGCCGCCCGGCCAATACCGGCTCAAGTTCGTGGTGCGCGAGAACCAGTCCGGGAAAATGGGGACGTTCGAAGCGCCGTTCACCGTTCCGGATCTGAGTGCGGAGAACTCCGCGTTGCGGCTGAGCAGCGTCGTCTGGGGCCACGAGCGGCAGACACTCGATCAAGCCGTCGGCGCGGCCGCGCGGCAACAGAAGATGCTCGCCTTACATCCGCTGGTGGACCACGGCATGAAGGTCATTCCGAGCGTCACGCGCGTCTTCCGCCGCGATCAGAACCTGTACGTGTATTTCGAAGTCTACGA
>JBBIMZ010000498.1:1318-3332 GCA_037444135.1 Solibacteraceae bacterium | reverse complement strand
GCTTTCGACGCGCGCCGCCGCATCCGGCGCCAGCGGATCGAGCATGAAGTAGCCGAAGAAGCGCTCCGGAAAGGCTTTCACCGCCGCAATGACGGAGCCTTCGTCGCCCGGCAAACTGGCAATCAGCACGGCCTGAGCGACGCCGTGGCGGTCAAGTTCGCCGGCCCAGCGGCGGGCGAGCAGTTCCGGCTCGGCGGGCGGCATTTCCCAGCCGAGCAGGCCGGTCATCTGCTCGACGCGCAATCCCTCTTTCTGGCGGGCGAGTCCGGAAAAGAAGCCGTGGGAGAAGAAATGAACGTGAGCGTCGCGAACCGGAAGGTCGCCCCAGGGCGTCTGCATGCCGCCGGCGTCCCTATCGCTCCTGTCGCTTCCGGTCCAGGGCGCGCCGCGTGGCCTCCACGATATTACGCGCCAACAGGCCGTACTTTTCAAGCAGCGCGGCCGGCGGTCCTGACTCGGCGTAGGTATCCTGGATGCCGACGAATTCCATCACCGCGGGATGGAGCTGCGCGACGGCCTGGGCGACACGCACGCCCAAACCGCAGTCGACCAGGTGCTCCTCGGCGACGACGATGGCGCCGGTTTCGAGCGCCGCGCGCCGGATGGCCTCCCGGTCCAGCGGTTTGATGCTGTACATGTCGATGACCCGCGCCGAAACGCCGGCCGCCTCCAGCTCTTCGGCCGCCCGCAGGGCCTCGGCGACGAGCAGGCCGGTGGCGATGAGGGTCACGTCGCGTCCCTCGACGAGCTCGACCGAGCCGCCGACGTGAAACTCCTGCCCTTCGCTGTAAATCACCGGCGCCGGGGGGCGTCCGGCGCGGATATAGACCGGGGCGTCGTAATAAGCGGCGACGCGCACGAGCGCCTTCATGGCCACTTCGTCGGCCGGATTCAAGACGACGAAGCCCGGCAGCGCGCACATCAGCGAAAGGTCTTCGATGGCCATCTGCGAGGGCCCGTCCTCGCCGATGGAGATGCCGGCGTGCGTGCCGACGACCTTGAAATTCCTCACCCGCGGATAGGCGACGGCGACGCGGAGCTGCTCGAAGCCCTTGTTGACCACGAAGCAGGAGAAGCTGGAAACGAAGGCGATCTTGCCGCTCGAAGCCAGGCCGGCGCCCACGCCCACCATGTTGGCCTCGGCGATGCCGCAGGAGAAAAAACGCTCTGGGAACGCCTTGGCGAACTTGTGGGTCATCGTGGACTTGGACAGGTCGGCGTCGCAGACGACGATACGCGGATCCAGCCGCCCGAGCTCAAGCAACGCGTCTCCGAAGGCCGCCCGGGTGGCGGCGCCCATCCGGAGTTGAAAGCGTGTGGCGTGGGCCGACATCAGGCCAGCTCCTTCAGGGCGAGTTCCACCTCCTCGGGGGTGGGGGCGATGCCGTGGTACTTCGGTTCGTTTTCCATAAAGGAAACTCCCTTGCCCTTGATGGTGTGCGCGATGACGACCGTCGGTCTGCCTTTCAGTGTTTCGGCTTCCGCGAAAGCTTTCTTGAGCGCCGGAATGTCGTGGCCGTTGAGTTCGATCACGTGCCAGCCGAAGCTGCGCCACTTGTCGGCGAAGGGCTCCAGTTCCATGATGTCTTTGACGAAGCCGTCGAGCTGGATCTTGTTGTAGTCGACGATGGCGACCAGATTGTCCACCTTGTGGTAGGCGGCGAACATCGCCGCCTCCCAGATCTGTCCTTCCTGGCTCTCGCCGTCGCCCAGCACGACGTAGGTACGGTAGCGCCTGCCGTCGAGGCGGGCCGCCAGCGCCATGCCCACACCGATTGAAAGGCCCTGACCCAGCGACCCGGTCGAGGCCTCGAGCGCGGGAAGGAACCTTCGGTCCGGATGGCCCTGGTAGATCGAGCCGAGTTTGCGCAGCGTCTTGAGCTGGTCGACCGGCGTGTAGCCGGCTTCGGCGAGGACGGCGTACAGCGCCGGACAGCCGTGGCCTTTCGACAAAATGAAGCGGTCGCGGTCCTCCCAGTGCGGGTTTTTCGGATCGTGCCGCATCACGTCGAAA
>JBBIMZ010000498.1:0-1303 GCA_037444135.1 Solibacteraceae bacterium | reverse complement strand
GGCCGAGAGCGAGCCGCCGGGATGACCGGACTTGGCCGCGCCCGTCATCTCGATAATGTGGCGGCGAACGCGTTTGGCGATCTGCTGCAACTGCTCCAGGCTCCGGCTCTCGACCATGGCGCTAAACCAACACTCTATCACACCGTCAGTTGCGCGCCGCCGCTCTCAGGCGCTACCCTGACGTTGATTCAACATAAGACGTTCATTGGGAGGATGGAGATGGCGATTGCAGTGACCAAGGTGGACCGCTTTTCCGTGGATGTGCCCGACCAGCCGGGCGAGGGCGCGCGGGTGCTGGAAGCGCTGGCCGCCGAGAAAGTCAACCTGATTGCAGCCTGGGGCTATCCGCTCGGCGGCACGGGTACGGCCCGCATCGAACTGGTGCCCGCCGACAGCGCGGCGCTCAGAGCTGCCGCCCGAAAGGCGAAGATCAAGCTCAACAAAGAGTGCGCGGCCTTCCATGTGACGGGACCGGACAAACCCGGCGCGGTCGCCGCCGCGGCGCGGAAGTTGGCGGATGCGGGCGTGAACATTCACGCCGTGCAGGCGGTTTCGGCCGGCGCCCGCTACGGGTGTCTCATCGAGGTGGCGGCGCAGGACGTGCGCAAGGCCGCCAAAGCGCTCGGCCTACAGTAGCCGCGAGATCCCGCCGAAGAACCTTTAAGGCGGGTCATTCCACGGGCGGTCGCGCGGCCAGGTCTCCAAAGCCTCGCGCCAGCGCCTCCAGCGCTCGCGAAGGCGGGCCGCCTGGCCGGCGTAGCCGCCCGCGCCGATCAGATTGCGCTGCTCGAGCGGATCGACGCGCAGGTCATAGAGTTCTTCAAAGAGCGGCTGCGTGTCCAGATAGCGTGTGTATTTCCACCGCTCGGTCCGTACGCCTTCGGTGCGCGGAATCCAGGCGTGCTCGAACAGATGCTCGTAGAACCATTCGGTGCGCCACCGAACCGGGCGCCCTGCGATCAGAGGCGTCAGGACGCGACCCTGCATCGGAGGGACGGCCGCGCCGGCCAAGCTCAAGATCGTCGGGGCGAGGTCGATGTTGAGCGTCATTTCCGTGCGGCGCCGTCCGCGGCGGCCTGACTCCAGTCTCGGATCGAAGACGATCAACGGGACGCGGATCGACTCCTCGTGCATGAACCATTTTCCGGCCAGGCCGTGTTCGCCGAGATAGAAGCCGTTGTCGGAGGTGTAGAGGATCACGGTGTCGTCTTCGGCGCCCATGCGCCCGAGCTCGTGGCGGATTCGGCCTACGACCGTATCGACCTCGGTGATCAGCCGGTAGTAGGCCTTCACGGATTGCTGA
>JBBIMZ010000497.1:0-3345 GCA_037444135.1 Solibacteraceae bacterium | reverse complement strand
AGCAGTCCAGGCCGGCGGCGGTGAGACAGCCTGCGTTGTTCGGGTGCATCCGGTAGTTGATGCCTTTGGGAAGCCAGTCCTCACTGGTGGTGATGCTGGTTTCGAGGTTCACGATCCGGAGGTCCGGCCGCCGGCGCGCGAGTTCCCCCAGTGCCTCGCCCCAGATGTAGGCAAAGCCCGCGGGCTTCGGAATCGGTCCGGAGACGCGCTCGGCTAACCGCAGATAACCTAGGGCGGAATTCATGAAAGGCTCGCGCAGGCGCGGGTCGGAAGGATGGGGCAGGATCTGATCGATGCCGCGCCCGGTCATGACGTCTCCGGCCAGAAACAGGGTGACGCTCCGGGCCGCCTGGGAGCGCGCGAGTGCCGGCAGGCCGAGGAAGGCGCGGCGCGTCGGCATGCCGGAGCTCCTCCATAAGACATTATGCTCAGCGCGCGGGCTGGCTCTCGCGCTCAGCCGGCGACTTACATCGCTTCGTAGGGCAGGGAAACCGTGATCGGCTTGCCGCGGGCGAGCCCGGCGATCAGCGGCGTAAAAAAACGGAAGGGATAGTCGGAGATGGTGACGACGACCCGGTCTTCGTTGAACGTCGCATCCCGGCGCGTGACGCTGACCATGGCGGGCGTCAGGCCGAAGATCCCGGGCACGCCTTGTCCTCCGGGCGGGGCGGAGGGCTGGTTGTAGAGGACCAGATTCCGGATGGCGCTGGCGTCGAAGGGACGGACGACGCCGTAGCGCAGGGCGTTGCGGCCGCGCTCGACGAGTGTCTGGTGGACAAAGAGGAACTGGCCGACGTCGAGCACGCCGACCAGCAGCACGATGAAGACGAACGTCACCAGCGCAGACTCCAGAAGGGCTTGTCCCCGGCGCGCTCCGCCCGCAAAGATCATCTCCCCTCCTCGCCTCATGAGACGGCGTCCCATCGGCCCACGTAGGGCATCGTCACCTTCGGCTTGTTGTTGAACGTCAGCGTCCGAAAAACGGCGTTGAGCTGGTAGTTGACGATGCTGACGGTGACCGCCCGGGGCGCCCCGGAGATGAACGTCATGGTCACGGCCACCTGACCCGGGGTCAGCCCGGGGAGTACGGGCGAGGCGCCCCCGTTCGGGTTTCCATAAACGACCTGGTTGCGGACGGCGTCCAAGTAGGCCGGTGACGGCGTGGCAGTCTCTGAATCGTACGTCCGCAACGAGGCGTACCGGGCCCCGCCTTCGACCGCCGTCTGCATCCGGTTGTACACGTAGAAAGAGTAGCCGAACTGGAAGCATCCGCCGAGAAGCGGAAAGATCAGCAGAAACGAGAGCGCAAACTCCAGGATGGCGTTTCCGCACCGGCCGCTCATCCGCGAGCTGGGAAGCAGGCGCCGCACCCTCATTCGACCAGCCTCACGACGTAATAGCCGGCCTCGCCCGCGCCTTGCCGCGTCGCCCCCTGCACGTAAGGGCCGATCTACTCGGCGCAGAACGGCTTGTTGCCGCCCATGGCGGACAAGTACTCGTCCTGGGTCAGCAGAAAGAACGCGCCGATCTGAACGATCCGGTAGCCACCGGGCTCTCCCAGGTTGATGGGCGCGGCGACGATGCGCCGGCCGTTGCCCTGTCCGTTAGCCAGATACTCGGCGAACGTCGTCGACGTGGTGTCGGAGTCCTGGCGCACCCTCTCCACCAGAGCATCACGCATGGTCTGTTTGGCGCCCCCCCGTCATGGCGACGCTCTCGCCGATCTGGCGAAAGACCGTCTGGTAGTCGGCCACGATCGTTTCCCGGATCACCGAAGCGCTGGTTTGTTCGATATAGCCGCGCTCCTCGCCTCCGCCGGCCCGGGCGAGGTCGATCATGGACTGGGTGGCATCTCCGGGGCACAGCGTGTTGGGTTTGTTCAATCTGGGGCTTGCCGCCCACCGCAGCGTGTACCTCTGGCCGGGCACGAGCCCGTAGTTGGGATGGCCGGAGGGATCGTGAGCGAACGGCGAGAACAGAAACAGACCCTCGCGGAAACCGTATTTGGGCACTTGACCGGCTGCCGCCTGAGCGCTGACGGACCTGGTGCTCGGCTGACCGAGCACACGCATGAAACTCATCGGCACCGCCGCGCTGGCGCGGACACGGACGAAGCGGTAGCCCGCCGCCGTCGGCGGGTTGGTCGCCCACGGGCCGCTCGATTGCTGCGAGAATTCGACCACGGTCCCGGTGAAGGAGCTGTTGGAAAAGTTTCAGCGGTTGGGGCTCTGCGCTACCGCGTCTCGCGCCCTCTGGAAGCCGCCCGCAGTCCCGTCCAGCTCCAAAGCCGCCCGCAGCGCGGCCGCGTCGGCGTAAGTCCGCGTCTCGTTCTTGGCGACGTCCATGCGCCCGAGGTCCACCGCCAGTCCGGTCATGCCGATCATTCCGACGAGCGCAAAAGCGGTGGCGATCAAGGTGTATCCCTGCTCCGCACGGCGTCCCGAAAGCCGGCTCATTGCTTTTCCCCACCACGAATTATCCGCGCGCGGCGCCGCGGGCGCCATCCGGGAAATGGCCGAGCCGGCGGCGGGAATGCTCCGTTGCCGCCGGGGGCGAAAGGCTCTACTCCGATGCTAGAGCGTCTGCGTCACCTTGCTGAGCGTGCGCGGCCGGTCCGGATCGAGCCCCTTTTCCTCAGCCAACCAGGCGGCCAGCAGCTGGGCCGGGATGATGTAGGGGATCGGAGTGTACACGTCCTGGGGCAGGGGCGGCGATTGCGCCAGGCGGGCCGGCACGATGATGGCGCGGCGGGCGAGACGGCTCGCCTCACTGTTGCTGCGGTCGGTGATGACGAGCGTTTCGGCTTCGAGCGCGGCGAGCTTCTCGAGCATCCGGCTCATCGCAGGCCACGTCACGCCGCCGGGCGTGAACAGGAAGACGGGAAACGACGGGCCCACCATGGCAATCGGCCCGTGAAGGAAGTCGGCCGAAGAAAAGCGCTCGGCCACCACGTAGCAGGTCTCCATCAACTTCAGGGCGAATTCGAAAGCGTTCGAGTAGTTGAGCGCGCGGCCGACGACGACCGTCTGGCGCATGAAGCGGTAGCGTTCGGCGCGTTCCCGGATCTCCGGCTCCAGACGCAAGGCGGCTTCGGCCCAGGCCGACAGGCGGCGCAGATCGTCGGGACGAACCGGCGCTCCCAGGGCGTGAGCGACGAGATACAGCATCAGGAGCTGACCGGTGTAGGTCTTGGTCGCGGCGACGCTTCTCTCCTTGCCCGCGCGCACCAGGAACAGATGCTCCGGCAGCCCGGCGAGCGTGCTGCGGGCGTGGTTGGTGATGCCGGCGGTCAGCGCGCCGAGCTCGCGCGCCGCCCGGGCGACGAACTTCGTGTCCGTGGACTCG
>JBBIMZ010000496.1:0-3353 GCA_037444135.1 Solibacteraceae bacterium | reverse complement strand
GGGCTTCGACAAAGCTGCAGGCCGCCAGCCGCGCTTCCGAGAAGTTCACGCCGCTGAGGAATGCCCGGTCGAACCGCACCCGGTCGACTTCGGCGCCCATCAGGTCCGCCCGCGAGAGCGTGCTTCGCCGCAGATCCACGTCTTCGAGGATGGCGGCGCTCAAGTCCGCCTCCGCCAGGTCCGCCTCCAGCCAGGTCACCGACCGCAGACACATCTTGCTGAGCCGCGCGCCCGGGGTCTTACGTCCGTTGAGAGTCACTCCCTGGAGACGCAGCGGCGCTCCTTCCGGCTCGCCCGCCAGCCAGCGGCGGTGCGCTTCCAAGGCGGCGGCCAGGACGATCGTTCCGCCGCGGCTCGCCGACGGCTCCACGCCGGCAGCCGGACCGGCCGAGGGCGCCGGCATTTCCTGTTCCATCCCTTAGGCTTATCGACGTAGCCGGATGGATTCTTGAGGTCCGGCCAACATAGAATGGGAGGGGTTGATCATGGCGCTCATCATCCGAGAGCGGGAAAAAGAGGGCGTACGTATTCTGGATCTCAAAGGCCGCCTCACCGTCGGCGACGAGGTGGCGCTGCTGCGCGAGCGCCTGCGCGCCGAAACCGCGGCCGGCCACATGAAGATCATCCTGAACCTGGAAGAGGTCGACTACATCGACAGCACCGGGCTCGGCAGCCTGGTCATCTGCTACACCAGCCTCCAGAAAGCCGGCGGCGCCCTCAAGCTGCTCAACGTGAACCGGCGCAACATCGAGCTGCTCGTGCTCACCAAGCTGACCACCGTGTTTGAAATCTTCAACGACGAGCAGGACGCCGTCAACAGCTTCTTTCCCGACCGTCACATCCGCAAGTTCGATATTTTGAGCTTTCTTCAAAGTCAGCGGGAAAGCGGGTAGGCGATGCGCCTGGTGGTGATCGGCGGCGGCGACACCGGCCTGAGCGCGGCGGCGCGGGCGCGGCGGCTCGATGCGTCGCTTGAAATTGTCGTTCTGGAGAAAACTGACACGATCTCCTATGCCGCCTGCGGTCTGCCCTATTACCTCGAAGGGCGCGTCGCCGCGCTGGAGGACCTGGTAGTCTATGCGCCCGCCGTCTTTGAGCGCGAGCGCAACATTCAAGTGCGCACCCGGACCGCGGCCGTCGCCATCCGCCATGCACGCCGGCAAGTGATCCTCGATCAAGGAGAGAGACTGCCCTACGACCGTTTAGTTCTCGCCACGGGGGCGCGTCCCGATCCGGCGGGCATCGCCGGCCTGGCCCAGCCCCATGTATTCTCGCTCCACACGCTCGACGACGCGCGGCGCCTCAAGCAGTTCCTCTCGGCGAGGCGTCCGCGCCGCGCCGCTGTCATTGGAGCGGGCTATATCGGCCTCGAAGCGGTCGAGGCCTTGCGCACCAACGGCCTGGCGGTGACGCTGTTCGACGCGGGCGGAAACCTGGCCGGCCGCAATGACGCGCTGCTGATCGAGACGCTCGGCGAGCATCTGAAACGCTTCGGGGTCGATTTCCGTCCCCATCATCCGGTTCGCACGATCGAGCCGGATCGCGTCGCCGGCGTCGGCTGCGATCTGGTCGTCGTGGCGGCGGGCCTGAAGCCCAACGTCGAACTGGCCCAGGAAGCCGGCGTGGAGCTCGGCCGCACCGGGGCGATCCGGGTTAGCGAACGCATGGAAACCAATCTCGCGGGCGTTTTCGCCGCGGGCGATTGCGCCGAGACGATCCACGTGGTGACGGGCAAGCCGGTCTGGATGCCTCTGGGAACGACGGCGAACAAGATGGGCCGCGTCGCCGGGGCCAACGCCGCGGGCCGACGCGAACGCTTCGCCGGCGTCGCCGGCACGTCGATCGTACGAGTCTGCGGGCTGGCCATCGGCTCCACTGGGCTTTCGCTGGCCCAGGCGCGCGCCCAGGGGTTCGATGCAGTTTCAGCCTCGATTTCCGCCCTGGATCATCCGCGCTACTTCGGCGGCCGCCCCACCGGGGTCGAGCTTGTCGCCGAGCGCCGGAGCGGACGCCTGCTCGGGGGCTTGGTGCTCGGCGAGGAGGGCGTCGCCGGACGCGTCAACGTCCTGGCCGCCGCGTTGCACCAGGCGATGACCGTCGAGGAGTTCGGGCAACTCGATCTGGCCTACGCTCCCCCGTTCGCCCCCGTCTGGGATCCCTTGCTCATCGCCGCGCAGCAACTGGCCCGCCGGCTTTAAGTCGCCGGAGGCTCCGTCCGCGCGGTCTTCTCCAGCCAGTGGCGCAGCATCGTAATGAAACCGGCCACGTCGGATGAGCGTTCCAGCTCCTCGAGGCTGTAGCGCATCTTGTGCCGCCAGTTCGGATACTGCTCGACCGTTCCGGGAAGGTTCTGCTGCTCGGGATCCTTGGTCAGGTCTTCCTGGTTGACCGCCAGCAGGAGGCTGGGCGTGAGCGTAAGGAATCCGATGACGGCATTGTGAAGCTCTCCGGTAAGTTCGGGAAGCTCGTCGGCGGAGGCGGGCGCCTCGGGCGGAAGCAGCCCCAGCGAGCGCAGCCGGTCCAGCATTCTCTGCCGGTCCCGGCGGCGCTCGGCCAGCGCCCGCCGGTAGGACTCCTCGTCGGGAAAGACGCCCGCCGCCCGGCGCGCCTCGATGTCGCGGCCGGTCCAGAAGCCGGCGAGCGTCGGCAAGTCGTGCGTAGTCGAAGAAACGAGTACGCGGACCGGGTACTTCTCCGGCGGAAGGAACTCGCCCTGCGAATCCTTCTCGAAATAAAAAACGCGGTAGCCGAGAATGCCGAATCGATCCAGACTCCGGCGGACCTCCGGCTCGACCGTTCCCAGATCCTCGCCCACCAGCAGAATCTGGTTGCGGACGCTCTCGAGCGCCAGGATCCGGAGCAGATCCTCGTGGCGGTCGCGCACATAGGTCCCCTCGGCGGGCGTTTTCCCTTCCGGGATCCAGAACAGCCGGAAGAACCGCATCGCGTGGTCGATGCGCAGGGCGCCGCCGTGCCGCGCGCACTTGCGGATCGCCTCCTGAAACAGCCGGTAGCCATCCTCTCGGTGACGCTCGGCATTCGGCGGCGGGAAGCCCCAGTCCTGGCCGCGCGGGGAAAATTCATCGGGCGGCGCCCCGACGCGGCAGCCGGTGACGAAAAACGGGCGGTGGGCCCACAGATCCGAGCCTGAGCTGTCGGTCGCCAGGGCCAGATCGTGCATGAGGCCGAGACTGAGGCCGGCGGCGCGGGCCGCCTGTTGGGCGCGCTCGAGCTGGAGGGAGATCTGCCACTGGACGTACTTGTGAAATGCGTCGCTACGCCGGCGGGACTGGGGGATACGCGGCTGGGGATCGGTTTCGGGTTCCTGATACTCGGCGGGCGATTGGGGGCAT
>JBBIMZ010000495.1:0-3378 GCA_037444135.1 Solibacteraceae bacterium | reverse complement strand
ACCAGCTCAATTCCGGCCTCGTCAACGACGTCGTCTACGGCGTGGCCGTCGAAAACCGCAACGTCTGGGCGGCGACGACCGCCGGGGCCAGCCGCCTGAATACGGTCACCGGCGAATGGACGATCTTCACCGAGAAGAACGCGCCGATGGAGGAGATCTGGAACTACTTCGCTCACTACGCCGACGGCAAGGTCCACCTGGGCGTTTGGGGCAGCGGCGTACTGGAGTTCGACGTCAAGACCGAGCGCTGGATGGAGTATCTCGACCCGGACGGGGAGATGGAAATCGACCTGTACCGGGACGACGGGATCGTTCACGTGATCGTCACGGGAGTCAGCTATGTTGATAAGATCCTTTGGGCGTCCAGTTACTTCGGAGCCTCGCGCTATGACGGGCGGCACTGGCGCGGCTATTACAACCAGGACTCCGGACTTCCGAGCGACTTCATTAACTTCGTGAAAGGCCGCAGCGCCGACGAAGCCTGGTTCTGCACCGACAAGGGCGTCGGCGCGATCACCGACTTCAAGACCAACACCTGGGTGGTCTACACGATGGATCCGGCGACGCGCCGCGGCCAGGCGGTGGTCATGCGGGACCGAGAAGTCCTGAAAACCGTCGAGATGGAGCGCGGGATTCCCCATAACTACGCGCTTGCGGCCGACATCGACGGCAACGACGTCTGGATCGGCACGGCCAAGGGGCTGGCCGTCGGCTATGGCGAGGGTTACTACGCGGGGTTGCGCCCGGAAGCGCCCGCGAGCGCCGGAGGCGGCCAATGATCCGGCGTGGCGTGAACGCTTTTCTTGCGCTGGCGGCCCTGGCGTTCGCCGCCGAAGATCCCCGTCTGGCCGAACTGATCGATCCGGACACGGCCGAAGTGCTCCGCCGGATCAACGCCGTCGACGCCTGGCAGGTTCCGAACCTGCAACTGAAGAAGGATCCGAATTACGCCTGGACGCCCGCCGACGTCGAGCCCTACAGCGGCGTCAAGCCCTACAAAGAGCATTTCCTCCTCCAGATGGAGTACACCGGGCCGGGCCGGGCCATCCCGGAGCCGGAGCGGCTCGACAGCGTCAAGATCGGCTTTTTGGGGCCGATCATGGCGACCGTCTCGGTGGCCACCGGCGGCAAGAGCCACGACGAGGAGGCGCTCGGCATCAAAATGCTCCAGGGGGCCCGGCTGGCCGTGGAGGAGGCCAACGCGCGCGGGGGCTACTTCCGGCGCAACATTCCGTTCGAGCTTGTCATCAGCAACGACAACGGCCTGTGGGGCTCCTCGGGCAACGAAATCATCAAGATGGCGTACAAAGATCACGTCTGGGCCATCCTGGGCACGATCGACGGCGCCAACAGTCACATCGCCATCCGCGTCGCCCTCAAGGCCGAGGTGCTGATGCTGAACACGGGCGACACCGATCCGACCTTCATCGAAACCAACATCCCCTGGGTGGCGCGCGTCATCAGCGATGACCGCCAGCAGGCATATCTTCTGATCGACTACATGATCCGCAAGCAGGGCTACCGGCGTATCGGCATCATCCGCGCCAGCAACCGCTATGGCCGCTTCGGCGTTCGCGAGGTCAAGGACTCCTGTCGGCGCCTCGGCCGGCCGGTGGTTATCGAGATGGCTTACAAGCTCGGCCAGGACGACTACTCGCTTCAGATCGAGCGGCTGCGCGAAGCCCGGCTGGACGCCGTAGTGCACTGGGGCAACGCCCGCGAGGCCGCCGTCATCCTCCGGCAGATGCGGCAGATGGGTATGGATCAGCCCTTTTTCGCCTCCGACCGCGCCGTCTCGCCGCAGTTCACCGCGCTGGCGGGCGAGCATGCCGAGGGCGTCATCGCCGCGTATCCGTGGAACCCGGACCGCAAGGACCCGAAGCTCGAGCGCTTTCGCGAGGCGTTCCGCAAGCGCTTCAACGACGAGCCGGAGACCTACGCCGCGCACGCCTATGACGGCATGAACCTGCTGATCTGGGCGATCCAGGTCTCGGGCTTGAACCGCGCGAAAATCCGCGATGTGATCGCCTACCGCACCAAACCCTGGCCCGGGGTCAGCGGCGAGATCCCGCTGAGCGCCGCGCTGGACGATCTGGGCGAGGTGTTCCTGGCGCGCTTTGAAAACGGCCGGTGGCGGTATTACTCCCGCGAGGACTTACAGATTCCGCGCGGCTACATCCCGCCGCGCGACCGCGTCAGCCGCGCGCTGCCGACCGAGTGAGCATGGTCGGCACTGCGGGTCTGCTGCTGGCCGTCCTGAAGATCGGCTACTTCGGGCCGGCCGAGGCGTCGCATCCATCCGGCGGGTCCTTGTGGCAAGGCCTTTCGCTGGCTTTTGAAGCAGCCCAGGACGTGGAACTCGTTCCGGCGTGGGACGAAAGCCCTTGGACGGGCGGGGCCGCCAAGGTGGTTCATCTCGCCTACGGCGAGCGCGTGGTGGCGCTCATCGGCGGCATCGATGGCGCCTCGACTCATCTGGCCGAGCAGGTCGTCACCAAGGCGCTGCTCCCGCTGGTGGATCCGGCGAGCACGGACCGCACGGTGAACGCGGCATTCGTCCCCTGGGTCTTCTCGCTGATGCCTGACGACCGGGCGTTGATGGGCGCTCTCGCCGAGGCGCTCGCCTCGGGTCCGGACCGGGACGGGTTCGTGCTGGTGGCGGCGACCGATCACGACTCGCGCCGGATGAAAGCCGAATTGCTGGCGGCGCTCGAGCGCCGGCGCGCGCGGCCGCGCCGCCTCGTCGACTTCCACGCGGGAAGGGCGGCTCCGGCTGCCGCCGAGGCGTCCGGGATGCGGGCAGCGGTCGTGCTGGCGAGCCCCGCCGAGAGCGCGGCCTTCGTGCGCCATGCGCCTCCGGGTCTGCGCATCTACGGCGGTCCGGCCATGGGGAGCCGGACGTTTCTCCGTCTGGCGGGGAGCGCCGCCGCAGGGGTTCGCTTTGCCGACCCGCTGGGCCCGTCGGATCGCGGCGCGGCTTTCCGGGAGGCATACGAGCGCCGTTTCGGCGAGCCGCCCGATGCTTCCGCCTTCCACGCCTTCGATGCGGCCGAGATTCTGCTTGCCGCTCTGCGGCGCGCCGGCCCCGACCGCGGCGCGCTCCGCGAAGCTCTGCGCGAGCTCTCCCCGTGGAAGGGCGTCTCCGGCCTGATCCGTTGGGACAAGCTCGGCCGCAATGACCGGCCGGCATCCCTGGCCGAGATCCCCCGGCGCTAGACGCTGTTGATCTCGGTGCGGACACCCCGGATTTCCTCCCGCAGCTTGGGCTCGACGCCGTGGATGTCCTCGCGGAGCTTGGATTCAACGCCATGAATCTCCTCGCGGTGTTCGCCTTTGGCGGCCTCGAGGTCGGTGTCGGCGGCGCTGCGACAGACGGCC
>JBBIMZ010000494.1:0-3386 GCA_037444135.1 Solibacteraceae bacterium | reverse complement strand
AAACGCGTTCTTCCCCGCCAGACTGCTGATGTTGATGATCCAACCGCCTCCGCGGCGGCGGAATCGCTGGAGCGCCTCGCGCGAACAGTAAAAGGCGCCGTTGAGATTCGTCCCGATCGTGCGCTGCCAGTCTTCGATCGTGAGCTCCGCCACCGGGGCGAAAAGGCCGACACCGGCGTTGTTCACCAGAATATCCAGGCCGCCGAGCCGCTCATCGACAAAGCGGAAAAACTCGGCCACCTGGCGGCTGTCGGATATATCGGCGCTCTTGCCAATAACTTCACCCCCGGTCTGCCGGCTCAAATCCACCGCCGCTTCGGCGACCGACTCGGGCGTGCGGGCGCAGATGGCCACCGATGCTCCTTCGGCGGCCAGCCGCGCCGCGATGGCGCGTCCGATGCCGCGCGAGCCTCCGGTGACCACAGCCTTTTTCTGGCGCAGGGAATTTTCCATGACAAGATCCTAGCGCACGGGCTCGCCTCGTTATACTGAGGGACGAAGGCCTTCGTCGCATGCAGGATATGAGCATCTTCTGGCTGCGGGCCGCCGTCGCCCTTTACGGCGTCGGTCTGGTGCACGCCATCCTGACGGTGCTCCACCGGCCGCCGCGGCTCTTTCCGGCGGCGCTGGGCAGCTTTTGCGTCGGTTTGATTCTCCACCTGGTGGCGCTGGTGGAACTGGGAGTCCGGCTGGGGCGATTTCCGCTGGATAACTTTTTCGAGTCGATGTCAGCGTGCGCCTTTCTGATCGGCGTGCTGTTTCTGATCGTCTACCGGCGCTACCAGCTCACCGGCCTTTCGGTTTTCTTGTTTCCGCTGGTCTTTTTGATGGGGCTGGTGGGCGCCACGGAAGTTCCCGTAACGTCCTGGTCCGACGAGCGGGTGCGCGATTTGTGGCTGCTCGTGCACGTCCTGCTGGTGCTGGCCGGCTATGCGGCCCTGCTGCTCACCGCCGGGGCTTCGATCCTCTACTTGATTCAGGAGCGGCAGCTCAAGCGCAAGAGCCGGGCGGGGCTGTTCGAGAAGATGCCGCCGCTCGGGACGCTCGACGCCCTGATCACCAAGTGCATGGGGCTGGCTTTTGTCCTCATCACGCTCTCGGTGGTGGCGGGCAGCACCTGGGCCTTCATCGAGTCGGGCACCCGGTGGATCGGCGACCCCAAAGTGACCATCTCCCTGATCACCTGGGGCTTCTATCTGGCGATGGTCTTCCTGCGCACGGCCGCCGGCTGGCGGGGCAGAAAGGCGGCGCTGCTGGTGCTGACCGTCGTGGGCTGTTCAGCCCTCACCTGGGCCGCTCACGTCGGATTGAGGCCGATTCTGGTGCAATGAAGTTCGCCATCGCAGGCGTGAACCACAAGACGGCGCCGGTCGAGGTTCGCGAACGGCTGAGCTTCGACCAGCAGTCGCTGCCGGCGGCCTTGCACGAGCTGCGGCATCTGCCCGGGCTCCGCGAAGGAATGATCCTGAGCACCTGCAATCGCGTCGAAGTCGCCATGTGCCTGGACAACGGCACCGATGCCCGGCGCCTCGCCGAGCATTTCCTGACTGCGGCGCGGTCGGTGGAGCGCGAGGCGGTGGCGCCCTACCTGTATTGTCACGAGCAGGAAGCGGCCGTCCGGCACCTGTTTCGGGTCGCCTCGAGTCTGGATTCCATGGTGGTGGGCGAGCCGCAGATTCTGGGCCAGCTCAAGACGGCCTACGCTGTCGCCAAAGCCCACGGGGCGCTGGGAGGCGCCATGGAAGCGCTCATGACGCGCGCCTTCAGCGTTGCCAAGCGCGTGCGGACTGAAACCGGCATCGGCGAAAGTGCCGTCTCGGTCAGCTACGTCGCCGTCGAGCTGGCGCGGCAGATCTTCGGCGATCTCCGGCGCAGCAAAGTGATGCTCGTCGGGGCGGGGAAGATGTCCGAACTGGCGGCCCGCCACCTCAAGCGGGCCGGCGCCGAGCAGATCCTGGTGACCAACCGCACGCACGCCCGCGCCGTCGAGATGGCCCGGCTGTTCGAGGGGCGCGTCATCGAGTACGAACGCTTCCGCGAGCGGCTCGCCGAAGTCGATATCATCATCACTTCGAGCGCCGCCCCGCTCTACATCATCCGCAAAGAGGAGATGCGCCGGATCATCGAGGCTCGCCGGAACCGGCCGATGTTTTTGATCGACATCGCCGTGCCGCGCAACATCGAGCCGGCGGTCAACGATCTGGACAACGTCTTTCTCTACGACATCGACGATCTCCAGCGCGTGGCGGAGGAAAATCTGCGCAACCGCCTCGAGGAGGCCCGCGAGGCCGAAAGCATCGTCGAGGAAGAGGTCGGCCGGATGATGTCGCGCTTGAAGGCGCGCGAGGTCACGCCGACCATCGTCAGCCTCCAGCAGCAGCTCGAGGCGCTCCGCCAGGCCGAGCTCGAGAAGATCCAGAGCAAGCTGGCCACGCTCGCGCCGGAGCAGCTCGAGGCCGTCGAGGCGATGACCCGCAGCCTGATCAATAAGATCGCCCACGGTCCCATCACCGAGCTGCGGCGGCAAGCGGCCGAGCCGGATGGCCTGGCGTCGATCGAGGTCATCCGCCGCGTCTTCCGCCTGGACTCCTGAGATGCTGCGGATCGGCTCGCGCGGCTCGAAGCTGGCGCTCTGGCAGGCCGAGTGGGTGGCGGGCCAGCTGGCCCGCCACGGACAGCCGGCGCGGATCGAGATCATCCGCACGACCGGCGACAAGATCACCGACGTGGCGCTGGCTCGGGTGGGCGGCAAGGGGCTCTTCACCCGGGAGATCGAAGAGGCGCTGCTGGCCGGCCGGATCGACGTGGCGGTGCACAGCATGAAGGACTTGCCGACGGCCCTGCCGGAAGGTCTGGCGCTGGCGGCCGTTCCGGCGCGGGAGGACGTTCGCGACGCCGTCATCGGAGGCCGGCTGGAAGACCTGGGTCGCGGGGCGCGCGTCGGCACGAGCTCGCTGCGGCGCGCGGCCCAGCTCCGCCTGCTGCGCCCGGACCTGATCATCGAACCGGCGCGCGGCAACGTCGACACCCGCCTGCGCAAGCTGGCCGAGGGCCGCTACGATGCCATCGTGCTGGCCGTGGCCGGTCTAAGGCGCCTTGGCTGGGAGGAGCGCATCGCCGAAGTGCTGCCGCTCGAGGCGATGCTGCCCGCCGTGGGCCAGGGAGCGCTGGCCATCGAGACGCGCGAAGGCGACGGAGTGGCGTCGGCCGCCTGCCAACCCTTGGAGCACCCGGACACGCGCCGCGCCGTCACGGCCGAGCGCGCGCTGCTGGCGGCGCTCGGCGGCGGCTGTCAGGTTCCCGTCGGCGCTTACGCCGAGATCTCGGGCGGCGCGCTCTGGCTGCGCGCCATCGTCGTCTCGCCGGACGGTGCACAGGCGGTGCGC
>JBBIMZ010000493.1:0-3403 GCA_037444135.1 Solibacteraceae bacterium | reverse complement strand
GCTCGATCCCACCATGGCGGCCCCGCATTTCCAGCTCTTCAACGCCTATCGCCAGGCCGGCGACAAGGAGAAGGCGACTCATCACCTCGAGCAGTTTCGACGAATCAAGGAGCAGCAGAAGTCGGCTGTCGTTCCCGAAGACGTCGAATGGAGCTTCTACTCGGAGCTGTACGACCCGATCGATCCGGCCGCCGATGCGGACGCCTCCCCGGGCGAGGTCCGGTTCGAGACGCGGCCGCTTGCCGTCCGGCTCGATCCGGCTACGGCCGGCCTTCTGGCCTTCGACGCCGACGGCGACGCACGTCCGGACCTGCTCACCTGGTCGGCATCCGGTGTCGCAGTCCATCTCGAAGGGACCAGACCGGCCCGCGATCCGGCGCTGGCCGCTCTCAAAGACGTCATCGCGGCCGCCGCCGGCGACTTCGACAACGACGGCCTCGCCGATCTGTGCTTTGTGACCCGCAGCGGCGTTTCGCTGCTCCGCAACGCGAAGGGACGCTTCGAACCGGTCCGCCTGAACGCGCCGCCCGGCCCCTACGAGAAAGCCGTCTGGCTCGACTACGATCACGACAACGACGCCGACTTGTTCTTGCTCGGCGCCCGGTCCGCGGTGTTGCGCAACCAGGGCGCGGCCGGATTTGCCGAGCGCGCCTCGGATTTCCCCTTCGTTCGCGGGCGGGCTCTCGACGCCGTCGTCTTGCGCGTCGTTCCCGACACCAAATCGCACGACCTTTTGGTCACCTACGCGGACCGCACCGGCGTGCTCTATCGTGACCGGTTGGGCGGCCTGTTCGAAGCGGCGCCGCTGTCTGACATCCCGGCGGCTGCACACGGGCTGGTCGCGGCCGACGCCGACAACAACGGCTGGATCGACCTTGCCTACCAGGCCGGGCCGGAAGTCGTCGTGCGCCTCGCCTTCGACGGGCGTTCCTCCCAGACGCGCCTGAAAGCCGCCGGGAGACCTTCGCTGGCCGACTTGGACAACCGCGGCCGGCTCGACCTCATCGCCGCCGGAAACCTGTTCCGCAACCAGGGCCAGGGCCGGTTCGAGGCGGCCAAACCACCGGCCGGTCTCCCCGATGCGATCGCCTGGTGCGCCGCCGACTTCGACAGCGACGGCCGCATCGATCTGGCGGCGGCAGGCCGCGACGGCCGCCTCAGCCTGCTGCGAAATCTCACGGCCGGCAAGAACAACTGGCTCCGCGTCGCCTTGACCGGCGTGCGCGCGCCGCGGCTGGCTCTCGGCGCGGAGGTCGAAGTGCGTTCGGCGACCCGGTATCAGAAAAAAGTGTACGAAGGCTTGCCGCTGCTGTTCGGGCTGCGCTCGGACCAGACAGTGGACATGGTGCGCATTAGCTGGCCCAACGGACTGATTCAAACCGAGACCAGGCAGCCGGCCAACCGCACGCACGCCTACAAGGAGGAAGAGCGGCTCACGGGCTCCTGTCCGATGGTCTGGACCTGGAACGGCCGCCGGTTCCAGTTTCTCACCGACGTGCTCGGCGTCGCCCCGCTCGGGGCCAAGGCCGGAGACGGGACTTATTTTCCCACCGACCACGATGAGTACGTGCAGATTCCAGGCGAGGCGCTCGCCCCCCGCGACGGCCACTACGAGATCCGCATCACCGAGGAGCTCAGCGAAGTCAGCTATCTGGATCAGGTGAAACTGATTGCGGTCGACCACCCGGCCGGCGTCGACATCTTCACGAACGAGAAATTCCAGGGGCCGCCCTTCCCGGACTTCCGGCTGTTCGGCGTCAAGGCCCGCCTGCGGCCTGTCTCGGCCATCGACCACCGCGGCCGGGATGTGCTCGCACTGGTGGCGGCGCGCGACCGGCGCTGTCCGGACGCCTTCCGCCGGACGCCGTCCGGAGTGGCCGAGATGCATGCCCTCGAGCTCGATTTCGGCGCCGCGGCGCCCGCCAATGACGCGGTTCTCGTGCTCCACGGTTGGGTGGACTGGGCCAACGGCAGCACCTTCCTCGGGCGCGCCCAGGAAGGCGACGGCGGCCTGATCCTTCCCTATCTCCAGGTCAAAGACGAGGAAGGCCGCTGGCGCACCGTGATCGAAGACATGGGGCTGCCGGCGGGCAAACCGAAAACCATCGTCGTCGACTTGCGCGGCAAGTTCCTCTCCGCCTCGCGCGCCGTGCGCATCCTCACCAACGTCTGCGTCTACTGGGACGAAGCCTTTCTCGCCACCGGCGCCGCCGACCCGCCCGTGCGGCTCCGTCCGACGCCGCTCCGGCACGCCGAGCTCGGCTTTCGCGGCTTCTCGCAGGTGCGCATCCACCCGGAGCGCAAACAGCCGGAGATGTTCTTCTATCCCGAACCCAGGCCGGTGGCGATGTGGAACCCGACCCCGGGCCTGTACACGCGCTACGGCGAGGTCGGCGAACTCGTCCGCGACGTCGACGACCGCTTCGTCATCATGGGTTCCGGCGACGAACTCCGGCTCCGGTTCGACGCCGCTCTCGAGCCGCCGGAGCCCGGCTGGAAGCGTGATTTTCTGCTGCTCGTCGACGGCTGGGCCAAAGACAGCGATCCGAACACCGCCTATTCACAAAGCGTCGAGCCTCTCCCCTTTCACGCCATGAGCGCGTATCCCTATCCGGCGGCGGAGCGCTATCCGGACGACGAGCCGCATCGACAGTATCGGAAGCAGTACAACACACGGCCTGCACTGCGTTTGTTGCGGCCGCTGGCTCTGGGAAGCCGTTATGAAGCACTGGGGGCTCAATCA
Source organism: Solibacteraceae bacterium (assembly GCA_037444135.1). Lineage (GTDB taxonomy): Bacteria > Acidobacteriota > Terriglobia > Bryobacterales > Bryobacteraceae > CALKXJ01. The sequence goes on along the minus strand of JBBIMZ010000493.1, from coordinate 660 downwards.
CTGGGCGGCGGCGCTGCTGGCGCTGCTGTTGATTAACAGCGGTTATCTGGCCGCTTTCGCGTCTCCGAGCATCTTCTACATGATGAACGTGCTGGCGCACGTCGTCTTCGGCGTCGTGCTCGCGGCGCTCTTCGTCCTCCTGCTGGCGCGCGACTTGGTCTTCCGCCGCGCCGCGCGTGCCGCGGCCTTCCTCCTGTTCGCCTCCGGCGCGCTCGGGCTGGCGCTGTTTCACTACGGAGCGCTGCGGGAACACCGGTGGCTGCTCTGGGCGCACATTGTCTCGGGAGTCCTGGGCGTGGCCGCGTTGCTGCTCGCGGCGCGCCGGCTGGCTCGCAGCGCCGGCGGAGGCTGGCTCGCCTTCCGCGGCGGCGGTGGCCGTTCTCGCCCTGGGCGGCCGCTTTCTCGATCCGTTCCACACGCGGTACGCCGCCATCCGCAATCCCGCCGTAACGCCCGCGTCCATGGAGGAGGAAGGCGGCGGCCCTGCCTCACCCTTCTGGCCGTCGTCGGCCAAGACGAACGTCGGCGGCCTGATCCCGTCGGATTTCTTTCTCGAGTCGGAAAAGTGCGGCGAGTGCCACAAGGACATCTACGAACAGTGGCGCAGCTCGGCGCATCACATCTCGTCGTTCAACAACCAATTCTACCGCAAGTCCATCG
>JBBIMZ010000492.1:1317-3408 GCA_037444135.1 Solibacteraceae bacterium | reverse complement strand
ATCGGGCGAGGCCGCCAGTTTCTGGAGCGGCGCGCGAAACTTCTCAAGACCGCTGTTGCCCATCGCGAGGGCGGCGTTGCGCAGCAGGCCCCGGTGGCGCGCCCGCCACAACGCGGTGTCGCGGAACCGGACGCGGAACTCCTCTTCGCTCAGCGCCGCCAGCTCCTCGAGCGGCGGAGCGAAGTTGACGGCGGCGAAGGCGGGCTCGTCGCTCACCGGCGCCCTCCGGTTCCACGGGCACACATCCTGGCAGATGTCGCAGCCGAAGACATGATGCCCCATTGGGGCGCGGAATTCCGGTGGAATCCGGCCGCGCAGCTCGATGGTGAAATACGAGATGCAGCGTCGCGCGTCGACTGCCCACCGCGGTCCGTCGGCGCTTCCGGTCGGCACAATGGCCGCCGTCGGGCACGCGTCGATGCAGCGCATGCAGGAGCCGCAACGGTCCGGCGGCGGCGCGCCCGGCTCGACCTCGAGGGAGGTGAGCAAGGCCCCCAGAAACAGCCACGAACCCTGCTGCTGGTTGATCAGGCAGGTGTTCTTGCCGATCCAACCGAGACCCGCCAGGCGCGCGTAGGAGCGCTCGAGCAGCGGCGCCGTGTCGACGCAGATCCTGTAGTCGAAGGCTGCGCCGGTGCGTTCCCGGAGCCGCCGCGCCAGCCGTTCCAGGCCCTCGCCGAGCACCCGGTGGTAGTCCCGGCCCCAGGCGTAGCGGGAGATCCAGCCCCGTCCCGGGCGGCCGAACTCGATCGAGCGCGGCTCCGGCCGGTTGTAGAGTTTGCCGACTAGAATCACTGAACGGGCCGAGGCCAGCAACCGCCTCGGGTCCCGGCGAAGATCCGCCCGCCGGTCCGTCAGATAGCGCATCTCGCCCGCCATGCCCTGCCCGACCCAGGCGGCGTAGTGGGCAAAGTCGGCCGCCGGGTCAGCCCGGGCGGCGCCGGCCAGCTCGAAGCCGCACTCTCTGGCCAGGGCCAGCAGTTCGTGACGGCCCACGCTCCCAGCCCCCACGCCACCACTCTAGCGCGCCTGCGGGCGCCCGCGCCTTGCCGTTCGCGGGTGGATTTCGCCACACAGCCTTGGAAACAGACAGTTTGATACATTCTGATGGCCCCTCCGGGCCTCCTTGGCTATACTCGGAGGGACTGGCAGCAGTTGCTCAGAGGGACCTGACTGGTTCCGCAGTCCAGCTCCGAGAGGGAGAATTATGCACAAACCGATCAAGTACGTCGAGAAGCTTGTCTCCTACGGCGCCAAAGGCGCCTGGTTCGTCTTCGATACACTCAACCAGTTCAAACAGAACCCGTCGTTTACGCCGAAGTGGTCCGACAAGCCGCTGCTGAAGTCTTACGAGAAGACCAAGCCGCCGCTCGGCTGGCCGCGCGAGACCGATTCGCTGTGCCCGAAGTGCGTCCCTGAAGTGCGCCGCAAGATCCTGGACGGTGAGATCCCCTACACCGTGCTGCTCAATGAGAAGGTGGGCGAAATCAAGGCGCAGATCATCGAGCGGGACGGCAAGATCCTGATGGTGAAGGAGTGCCCGATCCACGGCTACTTCGAGGACGTCATGTCGATCGACCCGGCCTTCACGCGCCACCTCGAGGAAGCCTTCCCGGGCCGTGACATCCGCGCGCACAACGACGAGAAGCTCCACAATCACGGCTCAAGCACCATCACCCACGGCCGCGGCTCGGTCCTGACGATCGACCTGACCAACCGCTGCAACATGATGTGCGATCCCTGCTTCATGGACGCCAACCAGGTCGGCTTCGTCCACGAACTGACCTGGGAGGAGATCAAGACGCTGCTCGACAACGCCATCTCGATCAAGCCGCGGCGCCAGATGTCGGTGCAGTTCTCCGGGGGCGAGCCGACGCTGTCGCCCTACTTCCTCGACGCCATCCGCTATGCGCGCCAGATCGGCTATCACAGCGTCCAGGCGGCCACCAACGGCATCGAGTTCGCCAAGAGCCCGGAATTCTGCCGCCAGGCCGCCGAAGCCGGTCTCCGCTACGCCTACCTTCAGTTCGCCGGCATCGGCAATGCGGCCAACTCCCCCCGCCCCGTGGGCAATCTGTTCGACGTCATGCT
>JBBIMZ010000492.1:0-1307 GCA_037444135.1 Solibacteraceae bacterium | reverse complement strand
CGCCATCGAAAACCTTCACAACGCCGGCGTCGACATCGTCCCGGTGATCACCATCGTCAACGGCGTCAACAACGAGCAGGTGGGCCGCGTCATCCAGTTCGCCCTCGACAATCCCAAGAAGATCGCCTTCCTGTCGTTCCAGCCGGTCTCCTTCACCGGCCGCGACGAAGCGATCACCGACGAGCGGCGCAAGGCCCAGCGCTACACCCTCTCCCACCTGGCGCACGACGTCAAGAACCAGACCGGACTCGGCGAACCGACGCGCGACTGGTTCCCGATCTCCTTCATCTCCACCTTCTCCGACTGGGCCGACCTGGTCCACGGACCGCAGGCCGACTGGGGACACTTGAGCTGCGGCTGCCACCCAAACTGCGGCGTGGGCATGGCCGTCATGATCGACAAGGAGACCAAGGAGGCCGTGCCGGTGACGGCCTTCCTCAACGCCGACCAGCTCGCCCGGGACGTCGCCCGCGTCAACGACGCCGCCCGCGGCCGCTTCCTTTCGGTCCTCGGCATGGCGCTGGCGCTGATGCGCAACTACGACCCGTTCCAGGCTCCGACGCACTTCCGGCTCACCGACCTGCTCCAGAAGTTCGACAAGACCTTCGGCGCCACCGGGCGCGACTACGGCCAGGTGCACGGCGAGACGCGCCTCAAGGACATCCAGAAGCGCCGCGCCGACCGCTGGAACTTCCTCTTCATCGCCGGCATGTGGTTCCAGGACCTGTTCAACTACGACTTCCGGCGCACCGAGCAGTGCATCATTCCCTACGCCACGCAGCAGGGGGAGATCTCCTTCTGCGCCTACAACACCGGCATCGGCTGGCGCAACATCGTCGAGAAGATGCACATGACGGCCACGCTCGCCAAGTGGTACGAGGAGCACGGCCGCCACGAGATCTTCGCCGGGGGCAAGAACGTCCCGCTCGCCAGCACCGAACACTCGCTGCGCCTCAACGAAGAGCACGTCCGCATGGGCGCTCAGACAGACCTGGACAAGCTGGGGATCGCCAAGAACGCGCGCGAGGAGAAGCTCCGCGCCCGCGAGGCGCGCCGCCGCGAAGAAGAAAACCGCCGCATGGCGCAGCTCTACCGCCAGGTCGTGCTCAAGGAGCATCCCGCCGAGCCGCTGGTTCAGATCACCTCGATCGGCCCGACCGCCAAGTCAGCCGAACAGGTCGAGGAGGAAGTCGGCAGCCAAAGCCTGTGCGACTACGTCCAGAGCAACAAGGCGAAGCTGAAGGCCGACGCACTGATCGACTCAGAAACAACCATGCTGGCGCGCGGCGTGCCAACCATCACCTACC
>JBBIMZ010000491.1:0-3415 GCA_037444135.1 Solibacteraceae bacterium | reverse complement strand
GTCGATTACGGCCCCCAATTCCTGAGTCGCGGTATCGTCGCCTTCGAGCCGCCCAAGATCGTGGGGCCGCCGTACGTGACGCTGGTGCCTCAGGTTGACGCCGACGGCAACGAGATCGCCGGCATCCGCCTCCCCGTCGTCCAGGCGGCGCTCGGAAGTTTCACCGGCTGGAACCTGCGCGATCCGAAGATCGGCGCGCCCAAAGAGCTTTTCAGTATGGTCGGCTCCTACATCCCCTTTGCGCGCACGCGCGCCGAGCGCGAGAAAGCAGGCGATCCGCGCGCTTCCGTCGAGGAGCGCTTCGCCGGACGCGAGGCCTACCTGGCGCGACTTCGGCCCGCCGCCGAGGGGCTGGCCAAGGACCGGCTGGTGCTAAAAGATGATATCTGGAAGATCGTCCAGACCGGCGCCGCCCAGTGGGACTTCGTCATGGGAGCAGATTCCGGCGACCGCTGAGCGCGCCGCCGAATCGAACTGAATATGGGGCCCCGCAACCCGACCGAAATCCCGAAACTCCCGATCGAAGGCGTCGAGCACCTCATCGCCGTCGGTTCCGGCAAAGGAGGCGTCGGCAAAACGACCGTTGCCGTGAATCTGGCTGTGGCGCTGGCTTCGCAAGGCCACCGCGTCGGGCTGATGGATGCCGACGTCTACGGCCCGAACGTCCCGCGCATGATGGGCACGCGCGCCGAGCCGATGGCTGCCGGCGACAAGATCGAACCCCTCGTCCGGTACGGCGTGCGGGTCATGTCGATGGGGTTCTTGAACCCCACCGACCGGCCTCTGATCTGGCGCGGGCCGATGCTCCACAGCGTCGTGCAGCAGTTTCTCCGCGGCGTCAACTGGGGTCCGCTGGACTACCTCGTCATCGACTTGCCGCCGGGCACCGGCGACGTCCAGCTGAGTCTGCTACAGACCGCGCCCATCACCGGCGCCGTCGTCGTCACCACGCCTTCGGACGTCTCGCTCGAGGATGCGCGCAAGGCCGTGTTGATGTTCCAGCAGGTCCGGACAGAGGTCCTGGGCATCGTCGAGAACATGAGCTACTTGATCGCGCCGCAGTCAGGCGAGCGGATCGACGTGTTCGGCACCGGCGGCGGCCGCCGCACCGCGGAGGAGATGAACGTTCCGTTCCTGGGCGAACTCCCGCTCGATCCGGCGGTGCGCCTCGGCGGGGACACGGGCGAACCGATCGCCCTGCGCAACGATTCCAACCCGAGCGCCGCTCCCTATCATGAGCTGGCCCGGGCGGTGGTGGAACGTGTGCGCCAGTTGGGAGCTCCCAGAGCGCCCGTCATCACCATCGAGGAGTAGCCGGACGAGCCCGGCCGAGCGCCCCGCTCAGGATAGCCGGGTCGTCTGATGGGCCGCCAGGCGCCACCGGCCCCCTTGCTTGACCCAGAAGTGCATCATCAGCAGTTCGTTGTCGAACGGTCCGTCCTTGCCGGCTCCCTTCATGCGCACGCGCGAGTGCGCCACGGCGGCGTCGCCGAACAGCTTCACCGTCAGGCTCAGGTGGTCGATGGCGTCATAGCGGGTGACGCCGGTCTTTAACTTGCCCATGTACTCGCCCTTGCTTTCGACCACTCCGGTCGAGTGCGCGTAGATGAGCTGCTCGCTCAAGATGCTGGCGAGCGCCGCAAAGTCCTTCTTGGTGACGGCTGCCGCCCACTGCTTTTCGGCCGCGCGGATTTCGTCTTCCGGGCCGGCGGCCGCCGCCGGAAAGCCCGCCAGCAGGGCCAGGGGCACGAGGATTCTCCAAGCCTTCACGATGATTGCCTCCGAAGCCGCCATGATAGCGCAGCCTTACTCGTAGCGCAGAGCCTCGGCCGGCGCGATGCGGGTGGCCGCGCGCGCCGGATACAGCGTCGCCAGAAAACTCACCAGGATGGCCGCCGCCGGCACCCAGATCGCGTCGATCCAGCGCGGATCGAACGGCACGTAGCTGAGCGAGTAGATCTCCTCGTCGAGGCGGATCCAGCGGTACTTGTCGGCCAAATAGCTCAGCGTGTAGCCGGCGGCGAGGCCGAGAACGCTGCCGAGGACGCCGATCGTCACTCCTTGCAGAATGAAGATCTTGCGGATCTGCTCGCGCCGCGTGCCCATGGCCATGAGCAAGGCGATGTCACGCTGCTTTTCCATGACCATCATCACGAGCGTGATCAAGATGTTGAGCGCGGCGACGAGCTCGATCAAGCCGATCGTGATGACGGTGACGGCGCGTTCCATCCGCAGGGCGTTCAAGATCTGGCGGTTCTGTTCCATCCAGGTCGTCGCGCCCAGGCCTTTGCCGGCGATCTTCTCGGCCTCCGCCGCCACCTGGGGCGCCGCGTGGATGTCGTCCAGGCGCAGCTCGAGCGCGTTGACCACGTCCTGGACGGCGAGCACGCGCTGCGCCGCCTTGAGCGAAGTGAACGCCCAGTGCGCATCCAGTTCGTAGAAACCCGACTCGAAGATGCCGACCACGCGAAAGCGGTGATAGCTCGGCCGCGGGCCGAGGGGCGTCAGTTCGCCCTGGGGGCTGACCACGACGATCCGGGCGTTCAGCAGCATGCCGGTGGCTTGCGCCAGGCGCGAGCCCAGGATGATGCCCGGCGGATCCGCCCCGTCGCGCAGGCCGTCGAGCGAGCCCTCTTTCAGACGGCTCAGCGCGTCGATCGGCGGCGCGGCCGCATCCACCAGGATCCCTTTCAGAATCGCTCCTTCCGAGCGCAGCGGCCCCGTCAGGAACACCGGCGCGTACAGGGAAGGCGAAGCGCTCGCCACGTGCGGCAGGGCGCCGAGCTTCCGGACGAGCTCTTCCCAGCCCGTGATGCCGTAGCCGGGCTCCTTCTCGAGCACCGTCACATGAGCCGTCGCCCCGAGCAGATTCCGCTGGAGCGTGTTGCGGAAGCCGTTGTTGATGGCGAGCGCAATGATGAGCGCCATCACGCCGGCCGCCACGCCCAGGACTGAGATGGCGGTGATCAGCGAAATCACCGCCTGTTTGCGCTTGGCCGAAAGATAGCGGAGGGCGACGAAGAGTTCAAAGCGCCGGATCAAGCGACCATTGTAAGCCGCCGGCGCCGGCTATTCGATCCAGCCGCCCCCGAGCACCAGCTCGCCGTCATAGAACACGGCCGCCTGGCCCGGCGTGACGGCCCGCTGCGGCTCGTCGAACTGCACGTCGACGCGGGAGGGATCCGGTGTGGGATAGAGCGTGGCCGGGGCCGCGACGTGCTTGTGCCGGATCCGCACGTGCGCTCGCCGGGGCGCGGTGAGTCCGGCAATCGACACCCAGTTGACCTGGCGGGCGCTCAGTCGCGCCCGCAGCAGCTCCTCAGCGCGGCCGACCACCACGCGCCGCGACTCCGGCTCGGTGGCGATCACGTAGAGCGGCTCACCAGCGGCGATGCCCAGTCCCTTGCGCTGGCCC
>JBBIMZ010000490.1:0-3418 GCA_037444135.1 Solibacteraceae bacterium | reverse complement strand
GGGTCGCGCGGCCAGAAGACGCCGGTGGCTGTCTATAAGATCGATCTGAACTACAACGTCACGCCGTTTGTGACCGATCTGATGAACGCTACGGGGCTGGCGGTGGACACCGACGGCATCCTGTATGTGTCCAGCCGCCATGACGGCATCGTCTACCAGGTCTCCGCTAAAGGGCACCTCTCGGTCTATGTGGAAGGCATGGGCGTGGCCACCGGCATCGCTTTCGACCCGGAGGACAACCTGTACGTCGGCGACCGCAGCGGCACGATCTTCAAGATCAACCGGGACCGGCAGATCTTCGTCTTTGCGACGCTGGAGCCGTCGATCTCAGCCTACCACTTGGCCTTCGGGCTGGACGAGTACCTCTATGTCACCGGTCCGACGACGTCGAGCTTCGATTCGGTGTTGCGCGTCTCGCCTGCCGGGGAGGTGGAGGTCTTCTACCGCGGGCTGGGCCGGCCGCAGGGACTGGCCTTCGACGTCGACAACAATCTCTACGTCGCCGCTTCGATCGGCGGGCGCAAAGGGATTGTGCGCATCACGCCGCAACGGGAGGCCGAGCTGTTCGTCTCCGGTCCCAACATTGTCGGGCTCGCCTTCACGCGCTCGCGGTCGATGATCGTGGCCACCAACAGCGCCCTCTACCGGCTCGACGTCAACATCGAGGGCAAACCGCTCCCTTGAACCGCACGGGCGCCCGATGAATGCCGAGATCATCGCCGTCGGCTCGGAGCTGCTCACCGCCCGGCGCGTCGACACCAACTCGCTCTATTTGACCGACCAGCTGAACCGGCTCGGCGTCGAAGTCGTGGCCAAAGCCGTGATCGGGGACGACCGGGAGCGCCTCGCCGCGGCGGTGGCGGCGGCCGTGGCGCGGACGGAAATCGTCATTCTCACCGGGGGGCTCGGACCCACCGAGGATGACGTGACGCGCGAAGCCGTCGCGGACGCGCTCGGCCGGCCGCTGGTCTTCCGGCCGGAGCTGCTGGAGGCCATCGAGGCGCGCTTCCGCCGGATGAACCGGAAGATGGCCGAGATCAACCGGCGCCAGGCGTACGTCATCGAGGGGGCCGAGGCGCTCGCCAACGATCAGGGAACGGCGCCGGGCCAGTGGATCCGGCTGGGGCCGGACCGGGTCGTACTGCTGCTGCCCGGGCCTCCGGTCGAACTCGAATCGGTGTTCACCCGCGAGTGCGTGCCGCGGCTGGAACGTATGGTTCCGCCCCAGGTGATCCGCACGCTCGAGTTCCGCGTCGCGGGCATGCCGGAGTCGGACCTGGACCAGTTGATTTCGCCGGTCTACAAGCAATATTCCAATCCGGTGACGACGATTCTGGCGGCGCCGGGCGACATTCAGATCCACTTGCGCGCGCGGGCGGCGACGGCGGTCGAGGCCGAAGGGCTCCTCGCCGAGGTCGGACCGCGGATCGAAGCCCTGCTCGGCGAAGCCATCTATTCCCGCGACGGCGAGCCGCTCGAAGCGGTGGTCGGCCGTCTCCTCCGCGCGCGGCGGGCCACGCTGGCGGTGGCCGAGAGCTGCACCGGCGGCATGCTCGCCGAGCGGATCACTTCGGTGCCGGGCAGTTCCGACTATTTTCTGGGCGGCTTCCTCGTTTACACCGACGAACTGAAGCAGCGCCTGCTGGGCGTCGAGCGGGCGGTGCTCCAGCAGCACTCTGCCGTCAGCCAGCCGGTAGCCGAAGCGATGGCGGCAGGAGCGCGCGAGCGCACGGGCGCTGACTTCGCCCTTGCAGTCACGGGCATCGCCGGACCCGACGGCGGCGACGAGCAACGCCCGGTGGGCCCCGTCTTCATCGGGCTGGCCAAGGCCGGCGGCACGTCCGCGCGGCGGTTCCGTTTTCTCGGCGACCGCCAGCGCATCCGCCGCCTCGCCACCCAGAGCGCACTCGACTGGCTGCGCCGGCGGTTGAAGTGAAGCGTCCTGCTCAGGCGCGCATGTCGAACAGCAGCAGTTCCGAGCCTTCGCGCACCTCGACGTCCAGTTCCGTTTCCGAACGGATGCCGGCGCCGTCGCCCGTGTCGAGCTCGACGCCGTTCAGTGTGATGGCGCCGGAGGCCACCTGGATCCAGGCCAGGTTGCCTCGATCCAGGCGGTGCGCCAGCCGCTCGCCCGGCGCCGCTCTGGCGGCGAAGACCTCGACGTTCTGCTGGATCGTGACCGACCCGAGGCGCCCGTCCGGCGAAGCGATCAGGCGCCAGCCCGGCCGGGCCAGTTCGACCACCTTCTGCTCGTAGCTGGGCGCCAGGCCGCGAACGCGCGGGCGAATCCAGATCTGTAGCAGATGCGTCGGTTCGGTGCGCGACGGGTTGAACTCACTGTGAACGATTCCGGTCCCGGCGCTCATGCGCTGGATCTCGCCGGGACGGATCACCGAGCCGTTTCCCAGACTGTCCTCGTGCCGGAGCTCGCCCGCGAGCAGGTAGGTGAGGATCTCCATGTCCCGGTGGGGATGCATCGGAAAGCCCCCGCCGGGCGCGATCCAGTCGTCATTGAGCACGCGCAGGTGGCCGAAACCCATGTGGCGCGGGTCGTAATACTGGTCGAAGGAAAATGTAAAGCGCGAGTCGAGCCAGTCCAGCCGTGCGCGGCCTCGTTCTTCCGACGGCCTGATTTCGATCATGGTCCGCCCCTCCGGTCATGAGATGCGGTGAGCCGCCCCGTCGGTGCGCACCTTGAGGCTATGCTCCGGAGCCCCCGGTGACGACCCGCACGATGCGCATCAACTCCTCGTCTTTGGAGTCGTTGGGCGCCGAGCAGCCGGGCGCCAGGATGAACTGAGTCCCTGCGGCCGCGCGGGCGGCGCGCCACTGATCCCGGATTTCGCTCTCCGACAGGCTGAGCAGGCGGTTGTGATCGAGGCCGCCCATAATGACTCGGGCAAAGCGGCGCCGCACCTGGCCGATGGGAACTCCCGTGCCGTGGGCGTCGTAGTGGAACACCGTGGCCGGCCAGCCCGTGTAGAACAGATCCAGATACACCCTGGTTCCGTGCAGGTGCAGCGTGTTCAGCGGCGCGCCGCTCACCGCCTGGAGCACCATCTTGTCGAATGGTTCGCTGAAGCGCCGGTACTCCTCCCGTGAGAGGATGCCCTCCTCGGCGTTGGCGATCGCTAGAAAGACGCCCGAAGCGCCGGCGGCGACGGCCCGCCGGGCGTGATGGGCTTCCGAGCGCGCAATCACCTCGAGCGCGTCAAGGAGCGCCTGCGGCCGCTCCCGTCGGAGCTGCTGCACCTCCTCCTTGGAGGAGAGCTTCTCGGCCACGTTCCACGGGTTGAAAATCGTTTCGATGAAATGGGCGCTCCCGCCCAGCCCGTCGCGGATTCGCTCGAGGGCGCGGATCTGCTCGGGGAAGGGATTGGCCTCTTCGCGGAGCTCGTACCAGGCGCCGGAGGGCCTC
>JBBIMZ010000489.1:0-3424 GCA_037444135.1 Solibacteraceae bacterium | reverse complement strand
AGCAAGGGCGCTTTGTCTCCAACCTGACGAAAGACGACTTCAAGGTCTTCGATCAGGGCGTCGAGCAGAAGATCGAGTACTTCAACGCCGAGCGCAACCAGCCCGTGGTGATCGGGTTCCTGATCGAGCAGAGCAATTCGCAGCGGCTCCACTGGAAGACGTTTCAAAGCGCGGCGCAGGATCTGGTGCTGGCGCTGATGCCGGAGGATCCGCGCTTCAGCGGCTATCTGATCTCTTACAGCAACGAGGCCGAGCTGCTGGTCAACACCACGCACGACCCCTCCGAGATCGTCGAGAAGATCCGAAAGATGAAGCCGGGCGGCGGCTCGGCTCTGTTTGACGCCATCTACATGGCCTGCACCAACCGGCAGGTGGTGGCGGGCGAGCCGATCGAGCCCCGGCGCGTCATTGTCATCATCGGCGACGGGCACGACAACGCCTCGAAGAAAACGCTCGAGGAGGTGATCGAAATCGCCCAGCGCAACCTGGTCACCATCCACGCCGTCAGCACTGTCTCGTTCTCGTTTTACGGAAGCGAGGAGAGCAACCTGGTGCGGCTGGCGCGCGAGACCGGCGGCCGCGTCGAATATCCGCTGGACAACCCCTACACGGATGTTTCAGGCTACCTGTCGAAGCCTTCCGATGCGGGCAACTATGCGCTGACGGTGGGCACGGGCGGCTACGCGGCGCACATCGCGCAGGGCATCTTCAGTTCGATCGCCGCGCTGCAAGGCGAGATCACGACGCAGTACATCCTGCGCTACGTGCCGACGTCGACCGACGATCCGCGCATCTTTCGGACGATCCGTGTTGAGGTGGCGCTGCCGAACGTGGTGGTGCGCCACCGCCGGGGATATTATCCGTATGCGCCTTGAAGGCGGCCGCCGCCTTGGCCGATAACATAGAACAGGAACCGAGGAGCCGCCGATGCCCGCCGCGCTTTCCAGCCGAGTGACCGCCACGCGGCTGGGTGCCTACTCGGTGCTCGAGCTGGCGTTGCCGGGCCGCGCGGGCGAGCCGGCCGGCGTGCTGCTGTTCGACCCCGCCTTCGGGCGGCTCCAAGCCCGCCTGCGCCGTGACTGGGACCGGATCGCGGAGCCGGAGGACGCCGAAGTTTTCGGGCAGCTCGAGCTGGATCTGGCGCGCAAGATCGGCGAACTCGGCGCCGAAACCGTTCTCCGGCTGCTCGAGGATACGCTCTCGAATGCGCTCCGGATCTCCGATCGGCGTCCGGTTTTGCTCGGCGAGTTCGAGACGACGCTGAACTGGCTTTACAACCGCCACGTGCCGGCCACGGTCCTCCGGTATCGCACGCACCTGCCGCTGTATTCCTGCCGCGCGGCGGCCGGGCGCTTCGGCGACCAGATGCGCGTGGAGGAGCAAGGCTGGATCGAGGCGCCGCCGGGGTTGCGGCTCACCGAGGACATGTTCGTGGCGCGCGTCGTGGGGCGGTCGATGGAGCCGGAGATCCCAGACGGGAGCTTGTGCATCTTCCGGGCCGGCGTGGCCGGTTCGCGCCAGGGCAGGAAGGTGCTGGTCGAGAATCTGGCCGAGTCCGAGGAGGGCGGCGAGCGTTATACGGTCAAGGTCTACCGCTCGAAGAAAATCTTCCGGGAAGACGGCACTTGGGAGCACGATCGGATCGTCATGGAGCCCCTCAATCCGGAATACGCGCCCTGGGAGATCCGGGAAGGCGACCGCTGCCGGATCCTCGCCGAATTCGTCGGCGTGCTGCAACCGGACCCGGAGGCGCCGCTCGACCGGCTCGAATAGCCGCCCGCCTGATATAATGGAGCGCGAGCATCCTGGAACAGTCCGCACCGGTGCGCCTGCCGGCCTTCGGGCGGGAGGAACCGATCGCGATTCCGCGCCAGGAGAACGGCTGCGGTCCCCGACACACGATGTTCGAGAATCTGAGCGAGAAGCTGCAACGTGTCTTCAAGACCCTACGTGGCGAAGGCAAGCTGACGGCCGCGAACATGGAGGAGGCGCTTCGCGAGATCCGCGTCGCCCTGCTCGAGGCCGATGTTCATTTCCGCGTCGTCAAGCAGTTCCTCGCAGCGGTGCGGGAGAAGGCGATGGGCGAGGAGGTGCTGACGGCCCTGTCGCCTTCGCAGCAGGTCATCAAGATCGTCCGGGACGAGCTGATCAAAGTTCTGGGCAGCCACCAAGCGCGGTTGCGCTTTGCCAACGAGCCCCCCACGGTCTTCCTGATCGTCGGCTTGCAGGGATCCGGCAAGACCACCAGCACCGGGAAGCTGGCCAGATGGCTCTCCAGGAACGGGCACAGCCCGCTGATGGTGTCCGTGGATGTCTACCGCCCGGCGGCGCGGCAGCAGTTGAGTATCCTCGGCCGAGACTTGAACTTGCCGGTCTACGAGGGCGAAAGCGGCACGGCGCCGCTCGAGCTGGCCCGTGGCGCCCGCCGCGAAGCGGTGCAGACGGGGCGCGACGTGGTGTTGGTGGACACGGCGGGCCGCCTGCACATCGACGACGAGCTGATGGAGGAGCTCGGCCGGCTCAAGCAGGCGCTCGATCCGGCCGAGATCCTCTTCGTCGCCGACGCCATGACCGGCCAGGACGCCGTCAAGTCGGCCGAGGAGTTCCACCGGCGGCTGGGGATCACCGGCGTCATTCTGACGAAGCTTGACGGAGACGCGCGCGGCGGGGCGGCGCTGTCGATCCGGACGATCACCGGCCAGCCGCTCAAGTTCGTCGGAGTGGGCGAGAAGCTGGACGCGCTCGAGCCGTTCCATCCCGACCGCATGGCGTCGCGCATCCTCGGCATGGGCGACGTGCTGTCGCTGATCGAGAGGGTCGAGGAGGCGATCGATCGCAAGCAGGCCGAGCAGATGCAGGAAAAACTCCTCGAGAACGAGTTCACGCTCGAGGATTTTCGCGACCAGTTGCGCCAGCTCCGCAAGCTGGGCCCGCTGGACTCCCTGCTCCGGATGATGCCCGAAATCGGACCTCTCAAAGGCATGAAGAACGTCGACGTGGACGAGAACGAGATCACGCGCGTGGTGGCGATCATCGATTCGATGACGCCTCAGGAGCGGCGCAACCATATGATCATCAACGGTTCGCGCCGGCGGCGGATCGCCCGCGGCAGCGGCACCACCGTCCAGCAGGTCAACCAGTTGCTCAAACAGTACGTACAGGCCAAGAAGATGATGAAGAGCTTCACCGGCGGGTTCGTGGGGAAACGCCTGGCGAAGAAGATGGGAAAGATGAATCTGCCCGCTCTGCCGGGCCTCAGGTAATCGAGGAAAGTGGATCGAGTGAAGTTATGTTAAGAATCCGGCTGGCCCGGTTCGGGGCCAAGAAAAAGCCCTCTTACCGGGTGGTGGTGATTGACAAGCGGAGAGCCCGCGACAGCGAATGTGTGGAGATTGTCGGCCATTACAATCCGGTAGCCGACCCG
>JBBIMZ010000488.1:0-3429 GCA_037444135.1 Solibacteraceae bacterium | reverse complement strand
ACGCCTTCGCCATGGGCGTGCCGGAGAAGGAGGTGGTCTTTCCGGAGCTGGTCGAGAGCGGCCCGGCGGCGGCCGGACGCGTCCGGCACGTCACGCTGCTCGGCCACAAAGGCAAACTCGCCTGGACGCAGGACGCCGGCGGGCTGAAGGTGCAGGCGCCGCCGGAGAAGCCGTGCGATCACGCCGTCGTGTTTAAGGTCGAGACGGCTTGAGCTTCGGCTGCAAGCCAAACCACCGGGCGGGCGAGGCCTTTTCGTCGAGGGAGCTGAGTTGGAGCGTTCGGACGGTCGCCCGCGTCATTTTCGCGCTCGCTGTCCGCGCCGGCAGCCGGTGATACCGGGGGTTGGTTCTGCCCGTCCGCCGTGGCGCGCTACAATGGATGCATTAAGCGTGGCAGATTACCGATCCCGGAACACACCTCAACGGCTACAAGCCGGCTTTACACAATCATGAAGACGCAGCTTTCGACCCTACGGCTTTCCACGCTGGTCCTGCTCGCCGCGGCGGCGGTCGGCCAGAACCCGCCCGGCGGCCCGCAGGAACCCACGTCTACGATTCCGACCATCGAAGAATCGAAGAGTTCGGCCGACGCCCCCGCCGCGCCCGTCGACCCTTCGAGTTACATCATCGGCCCGGAAGATCAGTTGCGCGTTCGCGTCTGGCGCGAGCCGGACGTGTCCGGCGACGTCACCGTGCGCCCCGACGGCAAGATCACGCTTCCGCTCGTCGGTGAGATCCAGGCCGCCGGCCGGACGCCGCAGGCGCTGGCACAGACCCTCACCGAGAAACTCTCGGAGTTCCTCAACCGGCCCGAAGTGATGGTGGAGGTGCGGGCGGTGCGCAGCAAGAAATACTACATCACCGGGCAGGTGAACAAGACCGGCGCCTTCCCGCTGACCGTGCCGACGACGGTTCTGGAGGCCCTGAGCGGCGCGGGCGGCTTCCAGCAGTGGGCCAAGAAGAAAAAGATCGTCATCCTCCGGGGCAACAAGCGCTTCAAGTTCAACTACAACGAGGTGATCGAGGGCAAGAACTTGCAGCAGAACATTTATCTGGAAAATGGCGATCATATTATTGTTCCCTGAGGCGGTCACGGCGGCTCCCGGCGGCGCGGCGCGTCTCGGAGGGAGGAATTTTCAGTGCAGCCAGGCACCATTTACACGCAATTGAGCGGCGCCGCCGCCGAGAGCGGCGAAGTTCCGCGGCGGCAGTTGGACGTCGATGATCTGATCGACATCGCGCGGCGCAACAAGGGCTGGATCGCCGGACCGGCGCTGGCCGGCCTCGTCATCGCGGTCGTGGTCGCTTTCCTGTGGCCGGATACTTACATCTCGACTGCGGTGATCCGCGTCGTCCCCCCACAGGTGCCCGAAAAGCTCGTTCCGACCAACGTCAACGTGGCCATGTCCAACCGGGTGAACTCGATGGCCCAAACGATCCTCAGCCGGGCCACCCTTGGCAGCATGATCGAGACGTACGGCTTGTATCCGCGGGAACGCGGCAGTTTGCCGATGGAGGACGTCGTCGGCATCATGCGCCAGGACATCGAGATCGGGCCCGTGCGCACTCTCGGCGCCGATTCCAAGCGCGGCGGCGATCTGTCGGCTTTTCAAATCTCGTTCCGTTACGAGAACCGCTACCTGGCGCAGAAAGTCACCCAGGACCTGGTGAGCCGCTTCATCAACGAGAACCAGCGGCAGCGGGCCTTCCAGTCCGCCATGACGACGCAGTTCCTCAAGGAGCAGTGGCTAGGCGCCAAGAAGAACCTCGAAGAGCTCGATCAGAAGCTCTCCGAGTTCCGCGTCCGCCATATGGGCAAGCTGCCCGATCAGTGGAATGCCAATATTCAGAAGCTCACCGCGCTCGAGGCCCGCATTACCACGCTCAACGGTGCGGTCAGCCGCCTGGAACAGGAAAAGCTCGTCCTGAATTCGGAGATGCAGTTGCTCCGCGACCGCGTCGATTCCATCATGAACGTGCGGCCGGATGAACCGCGCGCGGTCGCCGATCCGCGGCTGGCGGCGCTCGACCAGCGAATTCGCGACGCCGAACTGACCGTGGCCAAACTGCTGGAAACCTACAAGCCCACCCATCCGGACGTCATCCGCTCCCAGGGGCAGGTGGAAGTTCTCCGGCGTGAGCGCGACGAATACGTCAAGCGCCAGACCCAAATCCCCGGGCAGGCCGAAGCGCGCCAGCTCACGCCGGAGCAGGCCCGCGAGATACGCGAGTTGAACAACCGCATCGCCTCGATGCAAATTCAATTGCAGGCCAAGGATTTGCAGATCGCCGAGAACCAGAAGGAGATCGACCGGGTCAATGTCCAGCTCGAGGAGTCCCGCAAAGCCATGCAGGTGGCGCCGGTCGACGAGCAGGAATATGTCGCCTTGGTGCGGGAAGCCGAACTGGCCCGCAGAACCTATAACGACCTCAATCTGAAGATGCAGCAGTCGGAGATCGCCACGGATTTGGAGAACCGCAAGCAGGGCGAGACGCTGGAGATGCTCGATCAGGCTTCGCTTCCGGAAACGCCCGCCGAACCCAAACGGCACGTGATCATCCTCGGCGGCCTGGCCGCCGGCCTGGTTCTCGGCGGACTGCTCGTCTTCGCCCGCGAGGTCAAGGACACCTCGCTGAAGACGCTCAAGGACGTCCGAGCCTACACGAGACTGGCCGTCCTGGGAAGTGTCCCGTTGCTCGAGACGGACCAAGTCGTGATGCGCCGCCGCCGGTTGGCTTGGCTCGCCTGGTCCGCCGCTTGCCTGCTGTCGGTTCTGGTTATGGCCAGCGCAGTCTACTACTACTACGCCACGAAAGTCTGACGGCGCGCTGAGGAAATCACGGAGGAGCTATGAGCCGCGTTCATGACGCCTTGAGGAGAGCCGGCACCGGTCCGGCCTCGTCTTCCCAACCCGCTGCGGCGGGCGGTTCGCCGCTGGCCGGGCTTCCCGCCTTCGTCGCAGCCGAAACGCGGCCGCCGTCGCTGCTCGAGGAAGCCGAGGAGATCGAGTTCAACCCCCCGCCCGACGCCCATCTGATTGTCGGGCCGCAAGCGGGGCCCCTCGGCGGCGCCCCGTCGGAGGAATTTCGCAGCCTGCGGACGCGCATGAATCACCTGCAGACGCTCCAGCCCATCCGGTCCGTGGTCGTCACGTCCCCTTCGCCGGCCGAAGGCAAGTCCTTCACCGCGGCGAACCTGGCCATCGCCGAGGCGCAACTGGCGGACAACCCTACGCTGTTGGCCGACTTCGACTTCCGCCGCCCGGTCCTTCATACCTATTTCAACCTCAGCCGGGCGCCCGGCCTCACCGACTACCTCCAGGAGCGCGTGACGCTGCGGGAGATCCTGAAGAAGGTCGCCGGATTGAACCTCTATGTGCTCACCGCCGGCGAGCCCGTCATCAATCCGCTGGAACTGCTCAACCTGGC
>JBBIMZ010000487.1:0-3430 GCA_037444135.1 Solibacteraceae bacterium | reverse complement strand
GCGCTCGCGCTCGACCCCGGCGACGAATTGATCTCGGCCCGCCTGTCGGGCGGCCGCGACGAGATCTTCCTGGCGACCGAGCAGGGCAAGGCGATCCGGTTCCACGAATCGCAGGTGCGGCCGATGGGGCGGCCGGCGCGCGGCGTGCGGGCGATCACGCTGGCCGAGGGCGATGCAGTGGTGGCGATGGAGGCGGTGCAGCGGGAGGCTCTGATCCTCTCCATCTCCGAGAAGGGCTCCGGCAAGCGCACGCCGCTCGAGCACTACCGGCTGACGGCCCGCGGCGGCAAGGGCGTCATCAACATGAAGGTGAGCGCGCGGACCGGCAAGGTGATCGGCGTGCTCCCGGTCACCGACGACACCGACGTGCTCATCATCACGAAGGCCGGCAAGATCATCCGCCTCGAAGCCGGCGAAATCCGCAAGGCGGGCCGCGGCGCCGCCGGCGTCCGGCTGGTGAAGCTCGACCAGGACGACCTCGTGGCGGCGGCCTGCGCGGTCAAAGAAAACGGCTCGGCCGAAGACAAGGAGCCCGAGGACAAAGCCTCCGGTAATCTGTTCGGCGAAGGAGGCCCGGTCCTTCCGGTATAATGAGGGGCGAGATGTCGACCCTGGTGGCGCTGGGCACGGCCACGCCTGTCTTTGACCCGCAGCGGCTCGCCGAGAAGCAGGAGAAGTTGTTCGCGATCCTGAAAGGCCTGCGCCGGGTTATCGTGGCTTATTCGGGAGGAACCGACTCGGCTTACCTGGCTTGGGCCGCCTCGCGCGTGCTGGGCGGCGATGCGCTGGCGATCACGGCCGATTCGCCCTCCATCCCCGAATCCCACAAGCGCGACGCCGCCGAATACGCGAGGATCTGCGGCTTCCGCCACGAGTTCATCCCGACGTACGAATTCGCCAATCCCGATTACGTCAAGAACGCCCCCGACCGCTGCTACCACTGCAAGGACGAGCTGTTCACTCGCCTCGAAGAGGTGGCGCGCGAGCGCGGCGTCGAACACATCATCTACGGCGTCAACCGGGACGATCTGGGAGATTACCGTCCGGGCCAGCAGGCCGCCTGGCGGCATCAGGTGAAAGCGCCGCTGGTCGAGGCCGGCTTGACGAAGGCCGAAATTCGCGAGCTGTCTCGCCAGGCCGGCCTGCCGTTCTGGGACCGCCCCGCGGCGGCTTGCTTGAGTTCGCGCATTCCCTACGGCACGGAAGTCACTCCCGAGCGAGTCAAGACGGTGGAGAAGGGCGAGGAGGCCGTGCGGGCGCTCGGCTTCCGACAGTTTCGCGTCCGCTATCACGGCGAGCTCGTGCGCCTGGAGTTCGCACCGGAGGAGCTCGAGCGCGCCTTAAACGTCCGGATGGCGGCCCGGCTGACGGCGATCTTCAAGCCGCTCGGCTTCCACTACGTGACCGTGGACCTGGAAGGCTACCGGCAAGGCTCGCTGAACGAAGTGCTGCGCGGGCGCTGAGGCGCCGTGCGGCTTTCCGCTTCCGCGCCGGCTGCCGCGTCGTACAATCGGTAGGTCGGTGGCCCATGCCTGCCTCAAAACGCTCCGCCGCCCGCAGCGCCCGGCCCGTCAACCGCGACAGCTTCATCTGGGAGTGGCCCGAGACCGGGCTGGTCCTCTTCAACAGCCCCTACGATCCTGAGCCCGGGTTGCGCATCGCCGGCGGGCGCATCGTCGAACTTGACGGCACGCCCGAGCACCGCTTCGACCTGCTCGACCGCTTCATCGCCCGTCACGCGATCGATCTCGCGGTGGCCGAAGAGGCCATGGCGCTGGGGGCGCCGGCGATCGCCCGCATGCTCATCGATATCGCCGTCCCCCGGCGCGATGTGATCCGCCTCGCGGGCGGGCTGACGCCGGCCAAGATCATGCGCGTCGTCGATTGCCTGGACACGGTCGAAATGATGATGGCGCTCAAGAAGCTGCGGGCCCGGCGCACGCCGTCCAATCAGGCGCATGTGACCAACCGCAAGGAAAACCCGGCGCTGCTGGCCGCGGACGCCGCCGAAGCCGTCGAGCGCGGCTTTTCGGAGCTGGAGACTACGGTCGGCATTTCGCGCTACGCGCCGTTGAACGCCATCGCGATCCTGATCGGCTCGCAGACGGGCAGCGGCTCGGCGCTCACGCAGTGCGCCGTCGAGGAGTCGCTCGGGCTGAAACTGGCGCTTCAAGGGCTGACGACGTACGCCGAGACGCTGTCGGTTTACGGCACCGAACCGGCCTTCCGCGACGGGGATGATTCGCCCTGGTCGAAAGCCTTCCTGGCCTCCGCCTACGCCTCGCGCGGCGTTAAGGTGCGCTTCACTTCCGGCACGGGCTCGGAGGCCTTGATGGGCCACTCCGAGGGCAAGTCGATGATTTACCTGGAAACGCGCTGCCTGATGGCGATCAAGGGCGCCGGCTCGCAGGGCGTGCAGAACGGCTCGATCAGTTGCATCGCGCTGCCGGAGTCGCTGCCGGGAGGCGTGCGCGGCGTGCTCGCCGAGAACCTCATCGCGGCGATGCTCGACCTGGAGCTGGCTTCCGGCAACGACGCCATGGCCTCCCACTCGGAGATCCGCAAATCCGCCAAGCTGATGCTTCAGTTTCTTCCGGTGCCCGATTTCATCTTCTCCGGCTTTTCGGTGATGCCGCGCGAGGACAATCTGTTCGGCGGCGGCAACTTCGACGGCGAGGACCTGGATGACTACAACGTGCTCCAGCGCGACATGCTCGTCGACGGCGGCCTGCGTCCTCTCGCCGAGGAGCGGCTGCTCGAGGTCCGGCGGCGCGCGGCCAAGGCCGTCCAGGCGGTCTTTGATGAGCTCGGACTTCCGCCCATCAGCGATCGCGAAGTGGAGGCGGCCGTCATCGCCCGCTCGAGCGACGACATGCCGGACCGCGACGTGGTGGCCGATCTCGAAGCGGCGAGCGCTTTCCTGAAGCGCGGCGGCAACGGGTTCGACGTGATCCGCGCGCTCGCCCGGCGGGGCTTTACCGACATCGCCGAAAAGATCCTGGCCGTCGAGAAGCTGCGCATCTCGGGCGACTACCTCCAGACGGCGGCGATCGTGCTTCCGGGCGCGCGCGTGCTCAGCGCGGTGAACGATCCGAACGACTACCGCGGGCCGGGCACGGGCTACCGGCTCAGCGCCGGCCGGCTGGCCGAAATCAGCGCGATCCCGCAGGCGCTCGATCCGAAGCTGATCGGCGCTCCGGAAGCGGGCGATCGCGGCTGGCTGGTCGAGTGCGGCGAGGCCCGGCCGGGCGCCGATCCGGGCGAGATCGTCATCGCCGTGGGTCCGGCGTTCGGTTCGGCCCTGAACGCGACGTTGCTGGGGATGCCGCACCGCCGCGTGCTCGAAGCCCTCCTCGCCGGCGTGCGCGAGGAAGGGCTCCGGCCGCGCGTCGTCAAGATCTACTCGACCTCCGACTGCGGCTTTATCGGG
>JBBIMZ010000486.1:3054-3456 GCA_037444135.1 Solibacteraceae bacterium | reverse complement strand
GCGGTTTGCGCTCGACTTCGGCGGGACGGTGGCCCGCTTCTGCGCGCCCGACGAGCGGCGCCTGATCCTGCGCGAGGCCCGGCACCCGTTGCTCGAAGACGTTCTGCGGCGCCAGGGCAGGGCGGCCGTGCCGGTTTCGCTCAGCCTCGCCGGCGCGAATCGGACGCTTCTGATCAGCGGCCCGCACACGGGCGGCACGACGGTGGCGCTCAAGACCGTAGGGCTGCTGGCGCTGATGGCTCAGGCGGGCCTGCCGGTGCCTTGCGCGGAAGCCGAGTTTCCGGTGTTTTCGGAGGTGCTCGCCGACATCGGCGACAACCAGTCGATCCAGGAGAGCCTCAGCAGTTTTTCTGCGCACATCACGCGCATCCGGGAGATGCTCGCCGAGGTCAGTCCGGACTC
>JBBIMZ010000486.1:0-3008 GCA_037444135.1 Solibacteraceae bacterium | reverse complement strand
GATCCGGCCGAAGGCGGCGCGCTCGGCGTGGCGGTGCTGGAGGCGTTTCGAGCCTCGGGGGCTTACACGCTGGCGACAACGCACCTGATGGCGCTCAAGGCCTACGGCGCATGCACGGAGGGCGTCGTGAACGCCTCGATGGGCTTCGACGAGGAGACGCTCCAGCCGACCTACCGGCTGCGGCTCGGCGCACCGGGCAAGTCGGCCGGGCTCGAGATCGCGGCGCGGCTCGGCCTTCCCGCGCCCCTCATCGAGCGGGCTCGCGCCGCCATGAGCACCTCGGAGAGGGACGCGGCACCGGAAACTGGAGGAGGCCGGCCGTCTGGAGGCGGAGCTGGCGGCGCGGGTGCGCCGCCTCGAGGAGCGCGAGCGGGCGCTGGCGCGCGAGTGGGAGCGTAAGGAAAAGCAGAAACTGGCCGAACTCGAGCAGCGCGCCGACGAAAGCATCGCGCGCTTTGAAGCTCGCGCCGCCGAGGTGATCGCCGAAATCGAGCTGGCGCGGGAAGCCAGGAAGGCGGCGGTCGAGGCGCGGCGCAAGGCGGCTCAAACGGCGCGCCAGTGGCGGGAGGAGTTTGCGGCCTCCGTAGTCAGCAAGGAGGCCGCCGCTCCGGCGGGCGGCGTCAGGGAAGGCGCTATGGTGCGCCTGCGAGGCGTCAGCCGGCCCGCGCGCGTGCGGCGCCTGCTGGGCGAGGGGGGCATCGAAGTCGAAGCCGGCTACCTGAAGCTCCAGGTGCCGCGCGAGGATGTCATCGAAGTGCTCCCTGCGGAGGCGGCGGGCGGGCATCAGAAGCCGTTTCGTCTGGAGGCCGGGCCGCGCTGGAACGTCGTTTCCCGCGAGATCAACGTCGTCGGGCGGCGGGCCGAGGAGGCCTGCGAGCAGGTGGACAAGTTTCTCGACGACGCCGTGCTGGCATCGGTGGACCGGGTTCGGATCGTCCACGGCCACGGAATGGGAGTTCTCAGAAAGGCCATCGGGGAACTGCTGGCCAGGCATCCGCACGTCGAGCGCTTCTATCCGGCGCCGCCGGGCGAGGGAGGGACGGGAGCAACGATCGCCGAGCTGAGGGCGGTGTGAATCAGGAGTGTCAGGATGACGGGCAGAGGTTGGCTGTTGGGGGTGGCTGCGTGGGCTGTGGCGGCCCAACTTGGCGCCCAGGAGGTTTGGAAAAGCGACAAGATCGAGCGGTTGCTGGCGGAGACGCGGCAGGACAGGATCCTGCTGGCCCGGCCCGCCTACGAGATCCGGCTCCGAGTGCTCGAGGGGCGCTTCAGCGGGCAGGAGCCGGCCGATCAGATCGTGCAAGTGCGCCGCGGGCACGGCCGGGTGCGGTTCGCCGGACACGAATCCGACGTCGGCGAGGGAGACTTCCTGCACATCGTGCGCGACACGGCGTATGAAATCGATCCGGACGGCAAGCGCCTGGAGCTGGTGTTGGTGCGAATCGTCGCCTCCGGAGCGGAGCTTGCCGAGCGGCCGGGGCTGCGACCGCGGCGGATGCCGGATGTGCTGAAGAAATCGGAGATCGACGCCACGATCGCGCGCTATGACACGAACCAGCCGCTGCATGTCTCCAAGGCCTACACGCTGAACTACGTCATCTATCCAGGGAAGTCCGGTCCGTGGGAGGCGCACCGCGGCTGCGTCGACCTCTATTTCGTCCAGCGCGGGAAGGCCACGGCGCAACTGGGCGGCCGGATCCTGAACGTGCGCGAGGAGCAGCCGGGAGAGCTTCGCGGCGACGGCGTCGAGGGCGCGCGCGAATACGAAATCGGTCCGGGCGACCTGGTGCACATTCCGCGCAACGACGCGCACCACATGATCCCGACCGGCGACAAGCTGGCCTACCTGCTGCTCAAGATCTGGGCGGAATAGTTCGTCGACGGCCTGCGGACGTGGAAAGTCACGGAGAGAAGGCCGCCTGACATATCCAGGTACATTCTGACCGTCACGGCGTGCCGCGGAAGCGGTGAGTCCGGCAGCCGTATTTTTGCTCGACCAGTTGGGTAAACGGCGGCAGGCCGTGCCGGCGGTTCCAGTTGCCGCCGAACTCGCTGCCGTTGTCGGTCTGCACCACCAGTTGGGCCAGATTGACGTTGGGGGCCGAAACAGGGGACCCGGTCACGGGCCTCCAAGACCCGTTGTTCGACTTCGGCCGGGGTTTTGTGGAGGATGCGTTTGAGGGCGCGGGAGCGCTTCCAGGCCACTTCCCAGGTGAGGGAGGAGGGGCGCGGCCCGAGGCGGTGTTTCCTTCGCCTGCGCTACGCTCCGGCTTCGGAAACACCGCCTCCGTCTGGGCCAACACCTTTTCCCGGAAGAGTTTCCACGTCCTGGAACCGAACACCCTGAGCCCGGGTGGGTCACCATGTGCCTGGACAGGAAAAAGATCTCGACGGATGACTTGACAAACTGAAAAGTCTGTGATAGGAGATTTATTATTCGTCTGATTTCGAGACGAGGGGCTGCGGGGATTTCACGCAGCACAACGCGCCCGACTCACTCAGGACGTTTTGCGTCACAACCGTTTGGCCGAGCAGCTGTGAGTGAGTCGACTGGGCCCCACCCCATGTGGCTGCTCGACGGGAGGAGGCATAAGTGGAGAACCCCAGCCGTTTTTTGGTTCCGGGACTTGCGTTGATTGTAGGGGGTGCCTTGTTGGTCATCGGTCCAGCACCGGCTCAAGTGGCAGGAGGTTCCGACGTCGGGATTTTGCCACAAGCAGGAAATTTTCTGTTTCAAGGCGGGCCCTACTGGGGCATGCTGGCACGAACGCAGACCAGTCCCACAACCATCGGAGAATCTCCCAATTGGACCAATCTGCCCAACGCCTCGTTGCGCTGGACTGTGCCTTCCGGGCAGACGGCTCTGTTCGGGGTCTTCTTTTCCGCCGTGTGCGCTATCAACAACAGGTCCCGACAGGACGTGGTGGGCATTCGCGTCCTGGAGAACGGGGTCGAGATGGAGCCTGCGGATGGGTCTCAACACTTCTGTTCGATTCCGGCGACCTACT
>JBBIMZ010000485.1:0-3460 GCA_037444135.1 Solibacteraceae bacterium | reverse complement strand
CGCACCCACGCCCGGCCCCGGAAAGCCCCCGGCGGGCCCCGGAAATGCGCCGCCGGCGCGAGCCCCCGCACCGCTAAACTCGCCGGCCGGGCCGCCCGCGCCCATTGGGCCGCCGGCGCCGAACATGCCAGCCAGCAGCATCGGTGGCGCTCCCGCCGATTGCGCGGGCGCCCGCTTCCGGTTCTGCTCGGCCGTGGCAAGAATGCGCTGGATCTGGTCCGGCTTGGCCCCCAGAGCGGTCAGCAGTTCGCGCATGTCGATTTCGAACGTGACGTCGAACTTCTTGGCCGGGTCGTTCGAGTACACATCGGCGGTCGCCGTCCCGCTCAGCGCCTTGATCTTGCCCGTGATGGCCTTTTCCGGCAGCGCGTCCAGCCGGATCCGCACCGGCTGGCCTTCGTGCAGGTTCGCCCGGTCCAACTCACCCACGCGAGCCACCACCTCCAGTTCCGACAGGTCAAGAATGTCCACCACCGGCATGCCCGGCCGTAACTCGTCGCCTTCCCGGATGTCGGGTAACTGTGTGCCGGCGAAGAAAAAGCCCGTCCGCTGCTGCCGGATCGCCACCAGCCCGCTCATCGGGGCCAGGAGTTTGACCTCGCGCAGGCGCTGCTGTTCCCGGAACAACTCCAGCTCGGCCTTGTTGCGTTCCTCGCGCAGCACGGCCAGTTCGGCTTCGGCTTGCTTGCGGCGGGATTCGATGTCGCTCTTGAGCTTGTCCAGGCGCCGCTTGGCCTCTTCCAGGTTGAGGATGTTCTTTTTGGCGTCGATGGCCGAGAGCAGTTCGTTGCGCTTGACCTCCAGCTCGGCCCGGCGCACGGCGTAGCGGGCCCGCAGCAGTTCAACCTCGTCCTGGTTCTTGCGGATCGCCAGATCCGCTTCGGACTTCTTGATGCGCTCGGCGATCTGTTCGAGCTCGAGCTGCTTCTCCTCCAGCCGCGACCGGACTTCGGCGTCGTCGAACTCGACGACCAGGTCGCCTTCGCGGGCGAAAGCGCCGAGCGGCGCCAGCCGCGTCACCTGCACCGTCCCGAACAGGTTGGGCGCAATCAGCGTCACCGAGCGCACGGCGCGGAGCTCGCCGCGCGCGAACGTCCGCACCACGACATCGCCGCGGCGCACACGCGTCGTCGGAACTTCCCGCTGCCGCTCCGGCAGTTGCCGCACCAACCGGTAGCTGCTCCACCCCGCCGCCAGCACGGCGGCGGCGATCAGGCCCCGCAACAATGCCTTCTTGAACTTCTTGATAGAGACTCGCGACCGCATCACAACTTCTTTCTCGCCCGGGCGGCCGCTTCGGCCGGGTCTTCCAGGGCGACCACTTCGCCTTCGGTGAGGCCGGAAACCACGACGATGTCGGCCTCATTGCGGCGCCCCACCTCGATGGGACGGATCTGGAACCGCTCGCCGCGCTGGACCCAAACGGCCGGCTTGCCATTGTGAACGAAACTGGCCCGGGCCGGAATCAGCAGCACGTTCGTGAGCTTTTCAATCACGATCTCCCCGGTGGCGCTCATGCCGGGCCGCAGCCGCTCGTCGGTGCGCGCCAGCGTCGCCCGCGCCGGAAAACTCTTCTCCGTCGAACCGGCGCTGCGGAACTGCAGCGAGGCAATCGGGCTGATCCAGTCCAGTTCCGCCTCAAACTCGGCTTCGGGAACGGCATCGACGTGCACGCGGACTTTCTGCCCCAGCCGCAGGCGGCCCCGGTCGACTTCGTCCAGGTTCAGCTCCAGGTGCATCCGCGACAGATCCGGGATTTCGGCGATCGCCGCTCCGGTCCAGGCCGTGTCGCCCTCCTTGAACGGCGGCGGCTTCGAGCCCCACGAACCCTGGCTGCGGAAGTTCGGCAAGATGTGCACGATCCCGTCGATCGGCGCCCGGATCACCATGCGCGACAAATACCCCTTGGCTCGCTCCAGGTCGCGCACCGTCTTGTCCTTGCGCTGCTGGAGGCGTTCCAGGTCGGCCTTCTGCGAGATCTCGTGCGCCCCGATCGTCACTTTCACCTGACCGAGCTCGCCCTTGGAGACGTCGACGTTGATGCGGTTCTTGGCGCCTTCAATCTCCGAGATCACTTCGGCTTTGCTTGCCTCGAGCTTGGCGCGCTCCAGGTTGTACTCGGCCGTCATCAGGTTCATCGCGTCCAGTTCGGTGATGATCCGGTGCGAGGCCTGCATCTGCACGATTTCGCTGTCGACGGTCCGGACGTTGGTGGCGTACTGGAGCAGGTTCTGTTCCTGCTGCGCCGAGTCGAATTCGATGACGACGTCGCCTTTGCGCACCCGCTGGCCGCTCGCCGCCAGCCGGACGATTTGCAGATCCGGCACCTGGGGGGCGGAAAGCACGACCGAATTGCTGCTCTTGATCTCGCCGCGCGCACGCACGCTGTCGACGAAATCGCCCCGCCGCGCGCGCGCCACCGCCACTTCCACCTTGGTTGTGCCCGTGCGGCGATAGGCGAACCAGCCGCCGGCGGCGCACGCCAGTACGATCACAGCCCAGATCACCGCCTTCTTCCTGCGGGAGGTCTTTCCCTGTCCGATCCTCTTCTTCGGTTTTACGTCCTTCGACATCGCAGGCCCACCACGGACGGACTAATTGGCGGCAAGAGCCGCCGCGGGCGGCCGCCGCAGAGCGACGATTTCGCCCGGCTCAACTCCGGAACGGATGGCGACCGCTACAGGCGTGCGCAGGCCGATCTCGACCGGGCGCTTCCGCCAGCCGGAACCGCTCTTGACGTAAACATAGCGCTGCCCGTCGCCGGGATCGGTAAACAGCGCTTCCGCCGGAACCGTGACCGCCTTGTCCTCTTTCTCGATGACAATATCGACGCTCGCCGACAAATCAGGGATCACGCGCGGATCCATCTGCTCGAGCTTCAACAACACCGGAACCTCTTTGACATACTCTTGCCGGTACTGGCGTGCCACGGCCACCGTGCCGACCGAATACACACGAGCCGGCAGAACCAGGTCCGGGAAGGCGTCGAAGCGCACATGCGCCCGCTGGCCGATGCGAATCCTGTCGGCATCCACCTGGTTGACTCTGGCGTCGACCACCATCGAGTCCGGTTCCACGATCTGCATGAACGGCATGCCGCCCCAAAGCTCGTCGCCTTCCCTCACTTGGCCGAACTCGCCGCCGCGGAAGACATTCAGGTGCACCACCATGCCGTCAATCGGCGCTTTGGCGACGAGCTTGTCGACGTTGTTCTCGGCGCGGCGCAACTCGACCTCGGCCTGCTTGACCTCCAGCTCAGCCACGCGAATCTGCGCCTTCTCGGCGAGCGCGATGTAGCGGACTTCCTCGAGAAGCTGCCGGTACTGGGCTTCGGCCTCTTCGAGAGCGAGCTTGAGGCGCTCAGTGTCGATCGGCGAAAGCACGGGCGTCGCTTTGATGTCCAGGCGGGCTTTCTCCAGGTTGCTCTTGGCGGCCAAAACCGACTGGTCGTGGGCCTTGC
>JBBIMZ010000484.1:2889-3467 GCA_037444135.1 Solibacteraceae bacterium | reverse complement strand
GAGGAGGAGGCGAACCTGGACGCGCTCGAGTGGCTGTTCGGCGACGCGGGCGCGCGCGTGCGATCAACTTCTGGAGGCGCTTCGGCGCAGGCGGCCGCTGGCGCGGGTTCTTGCAGCGATCGAAGAGAGGCGCAACGCGATCGCTCCTATCGAGGATCCCCGCTTCCTCATCGGCCGCGAAGCGGAGATGGCTGGATTGGCAGAGGCGTTCTCCCGCTAGAGAGAAGGCGGCGCCGACGCCGTGTTGGTCGTCGGCGCACGGGGCAGCGGCAAGACCAGCCTGCTCAACTGCGCCGTGGCTGCTCTGTTTCCTTCTTCCCTGGTGGTGCGCCGCCACTTCGAACGCCGCCTCACCGACCCCGTCGCGTTGCGCGCCTTCCTGGAACGGATCCTGGCGCAAGAAGGCGCCGGAAGTCTGGAGGAACCGCGCCCGGGCGTTCCCGTGGTGGTCATCCTCGAAGAGGTCGAAAAGACGTGGCTGCGCGTGATCGGCGGTCTGGCCGCCCTGCGCGAATTGATGGATATCATCGGCGCCACGGCTTCGCGCATCTTCTGGATCGCCAGCATGAATGAAACGG
>JBBIMZ010000484.1:0-2879 GCA_037444135.1 Solibacteraceae bacterium | reverse complement strand
CGAGTTCGCCGACGCCGCCGCGCGCTTCGGGCGCTGCTTCAGCCACCGCATCAACGCCACGTCCGCTTCCCGGGAGGCGATCGCCGCCGCGATCCTCCAGCGGCATTATCTGTCCGGCCTGCGCCTGGAGTTCGCGCTTCCGCCGGAGTGGAACGCGCGCTTGCAACAGGTGCGGCGCTGGCTCGGTGTGGAGAAGAGCGCCGAAGAGCTGTTTTTCGATTCCGTTTACGTTAAGTCGGAGGGAATCTTCCACTCCGCCTTCGAGCTTTGGCAGGATTCGATCGAGCGCGTCCATGCCGGCGCCATCGTCATGCGCCAGCCGGCGCGGGAGGATTTCGAGCCCTTGCGCCGTGCACTGGACCTGGAAGACCGGTTCACGCTGCGCGCGATCCTCGAACACGGCTCGCTGGAGGCCCCGGAACTGGCGCAGGTGGGGCGCCTGGAGGTTCGCGACGCCGCCGCCAGGCTGCGCAGGATGCTCTCGATGGGGCTCCTCGAAGCAGAACCGGAAGGGCCCGGCTACCGCGTCCGTCCGCAGGCGGGCCGGATGGTCAGGGAGGTGTTGCATGGAAGCAACCTTCTGTGAGCGACCTCGCCGCTGCTCAACTGGGGCGGCGGCCCCGCTGCTTTTCGCCTTCCAGGCGCCGACAGGTTCGCTGATGGAGTTTTTTACGCTCTCCCGGCTCCTGGAGGCGGCGACGGTCCTGTTCCTGGCCTGGATCGTCATCCGTTACGCGACCCGGCTGCTGGAAGCGCTGGCTGAGCGCAGCGCGCGCGCCCGGTTCGTCGTCAAGTGGGCTTTGCCGGTGTTGCGCATCAGCGTTTGGTTCCTGGCGATTTTTCTGTGCTTCGGCATCCTTGCGCCTACCCGCGAAACGTTTCTCGCCGCCGTCGGTTCGCTCGCCATCGCGATCGGTCTCGGCGCTCAGGATCTGGTCCGCAACCTGGTCGGGGGCCGCGTCATTCTCGCCGACCGCCCGTTCCAGCTCGGCGACCGCGTGCGGATCGGCGACGCCTACGGAGAGATCGACCACGTCGGACTTCGCAGCACGAAGCTGACCACGCCCGACGATACGCGCGTCACGGTCCCCAACGCCAGCATCCTCGGAGAACGGATCTTTAACGCCAATTCGGGCGTGCCCGACTGCCAGGTGGTCACCGATCTGTACCTGCCGGCCGGCGCCGATGCCGACCTGGCCGCCCGCATCGGCTACGAAGCGGCCTGGAGTTGCCCCTACACTTACTTGAAAAAGCCGGTCGCCGTCCTCGTCGCCCACGGCTTTGAACAGCGCCCGTACTTGCGCGTCCGCATCAAGGCGTACGTCTTCGACCACCGTTATGAGCCGCGCATGATGAGCGACATCACTGCGCGCGCGCTGGCCGAGTTCCGCCGCCGCGCCTTGCTCTCCGGGGAGATATCGGGCGGCGAGTGAGCCCCGTTTGCCCGCGCCGGGCGCTGCTGCGGCGCCGGTGCGGCTCGCGTTTGTACAATCGAGGCATGCCGCAAGATCCGGTCCGTTGGACGCGCCGGCAGGTGCTCGGCGCGGCGCCGGCGATCCTGGGGGCGCAGGCCTCCCGGCGGCCGAAGATCGCCGCCGTTTGCACGATCTACTTCAAGTACTCGCACGCCCAGCACATCGTCGACCGTTTCCTCGAGGGTTACGGCTGGGAGGGCGCTCATCACCGGCCCCCGATGGATCTGGTCGCGCTGTGGGTGGATCAGGTCGGCGAGAACGACCTGAGCCGGGAGCGGGCCTCGCGCTTTCCGTCGATGAAGATCTACCCGACCATCGCCGAGGCGCTGACGCTCGGCACCAGCCACTTGGCGGTGGACGGCGTGCTGTTGATCGGCGAGCACGGGCGCTACGGGCGCAACGAGAAGGGCCAGCGGCTCTATCCGCGCTACGAGTTCTGGCGCCAGATCATCCGGGTCTTCGAAGACAGCGGACGCAGCGCGCCGGTGTTCAACGACAAACACCTGTCGTGGAACTGGGAATGGGCGAAGCAGATGTACGAGGATGCGCGGCGCCTGGGCTTCGCCTTCATGGCCGGATCGAGCCTGCCGGTTACCTGGAGGACGCCGTCGCTCGAGATGCCCGCCGGGGCGCGGATCCGCGAAGCGATGTGCGTCGCCTACGGCGGTGTCGACAGCTACGACTTTCACGCGCTCGAAACGGTTCAGTGCATGGTCGAGCGGCGCCGCGGCGGCGAGCGCGGCGTCAAGTGGGTCGAGGCCTGGCGGGGAGAGCGTTTCTGGAAGGCGCTCGAAGAAGGCGTCTGGCCGCGCGAGCTGATGAACGCGGCTCTGTGCCGCAGCCATACGCTCACGCCGTCGCGCAAGGGCTGCAACAACGACTTTCCGACCTTGGCCGACATGAAGCGGCTGGTGAAAGATCCGGTGGCCTACCGCTACGAGCACGCCGACGGCCTGATGAGCACCATTCTCTTGATGAACGGCCTGGTGGAAGACTTTAATTTCGCGGCGCGGATCGACGGCCAGAGCAAGCCGTTCTCGGTCCAGATGTACCTGCCGATGCCGCCGCGGCGGACCAGCCTGGCCAATTTCTTCAGTCCCCTCGTGAATCACATCGAAGGAATGTTCCTGACCGGCAAGCCGAGCTACCCGGTCGAGCGGACGCTGCTGACCACCGGGCTGACGGCGGCGGGAGTCGAAAGCCTTTACCGCGGCCAAGTCCGTTACGAGACGCCCCATCTGGCCTCGATCGCCTACGGGCCCGTCAAGGAATCGACATACTGGAGAACGTGATGGAGAAGCGAATCGCCATCGTCGCCACCGTCTGGCGCTATCTGTCGCACGCGCAGCATATCGGAGACCGCTTCCTGATCGGCTATCCGTGGCAGGGCGAGTGGCACAAGCC
>JBBIMZ010000483.1:0-3487 GCA_037444135.1 Solibacteraceae bacterium | reverse complement strand
GTGGAGCCTGCTGGTGGCCTTTGGTTCGGGCTGGCTGGGGCTGCGGGAGGCGATCTCGTTCACGTGGCTGGTGCCGGGTTCGTTCGTGGCGGGTCTGGGAGCGGCGGTGGCGCTGGCGGGGGTGCTCCGGCGCTCTTGCAAATCTGTCGACGGTATGACATAATGAACCCATCCCCACGGGGAGGTCCGAGAGGATGATGCGTCGCATGCTGCTTCTTGTCCGCCTGGTCGCTTCGGCCGGCTTGGCCTGGCTCGCCGCTTACGCGCAGAATACGACCGGCGCCATCACCGGCACGGTCCGCGATCCTTCCGGCGCCGTCATCGCCGAAGCCCGCGTGACCGCGCGCAACGAGGCGACGGGGCTCGTTCGTACGACGGAAACGTCCGGAGAGGGTCTCTACCGGCTCGCGCTGCTGCCGGCCGGCCCGTACTCGGTCACGGTAGAAAAGGACGGCTTCAAGACCCAGACGCAGACCGGCGTCCGCATCGAAATTCTTCAGGTGCGCACGGTCGACTTTCAGCTCGAGATAGGGGCCGTGACCGACCGCATCACGGTCGAGACCGCCGCGCCGCTGCTGGAGACGGAAACGTCGCAGGCCGGCGAGGTGATCAAAGGCGAGCAGGTGACCGGCCTGCCGCTGAGCGCGCGCCAGTTCCTGCAACTGGCGTATCTTACGCCGATGGCCATCCCGGCGACGGGCGATTTCCGCTCGACGGAGATCAACCGCGAGTCGCCCATGCCGGCCGCCGCGGGCCAGCGCCCCGAGCAGAACAACTATCAGATCGACGGGATCGACAACCGCGAAAGCGGGCGCAACAGCCTGGCGCTGAGCGCGTCGGTCGAAGCCGTCAGCGAGTTTCGCGTGCAGACGGGCCTGGCGCCGGCTGAGTTCGGCCGCGGCGGCGGGGCGATCATCAACGTCGCCACGCGCAGCGGAACCAATCAGTATCACGGGTCGCTGTACGAGTTTCTGCGCAACGACCTGTTCGACGCCCGCCCGTTCTTCTCCAACCGCGTCAATCCGCTGAAGCGGAATCAGTTCGGCGGCTCGCTCGGCGGACCCATCCGGCGCGACAAGCTGCTGTTTTTCGGCAACTATGAAGGATTCCGCGAGGCGGCTACCGGCAATCCGCCGGTGGGCCGCGTGCTGACCGAGGCCGAGCGGAACGGCGTTTTTTCGACGGCGATCGTCGATCCGTTGAACAACCGGGCCCCGTTCCCCAACAACACGATTCCGCGCAGCCGCTTCGACCGGATCTCGGCCGGCGTCGCCGAACTGCTGCCGCTGCCCAACAACCCGCAGGACCTGCAACGCAACTTCGTCTTCAACTCGGTGCCGTCGGGGCGCACCAACCGCGACTATGCGCTGGCGCGCCTGGACTACAACGCCGGGGCCCGCGACACCGTCTACGGGCGGTACTTGTTCAACGAGGAAAAGTTCCGCACGCCGCCGGTGCTCCCTGAGCCGGCCAACTCCGGCGGGCGCAACGTGCGGCTCCGGGCGCAGAGCGCGAGCATCCACTGGAACCGCGTGCTCACACCGAATCACGTCAACAGCTTCACGCTCGGCTACACGCGCTACCGGAATTCGCTCGGCACGCTGAACTCGTTTCGGAAGGATCTGATCACGCCGCTCGGCATCACCAACACGCTGGCGGCGGTCGATCCGCTGTTTTGGGCGGCGCCGAGCGTCAGCGTAGCCGGCTACCTGTTTCCGAGCGAAGTGACGCCGAACTACCGCACGATGAACAACTATCAGCTCCAGGACAGCCTGCTGTGGAACCGGGGCCGGCACACGGTGAAGGCGGGCGTCGATGTGCGCAACATCCGCACCTACATGTTCTACACGGGCGGCAACGGGTCCTGGAGTTTCGCCAACCGCTACACCAACGACAACGCGGCCGACTTTCTGCTGGGCTACCTGTCGACGACAGGCAAGACGGCGCGCGCCTCGCTGTGGAACTCGCGCCTGGCTTACGCCGGCGTGTTCATCCAGGACGACTGGAAGGTGACGCCGCGCCTGACGCTCAACCTGGGGCTGCGCTATGAAGTCGAAAGCGCCCTCAAGCAGAGCGACAACGGCGGCCTCGGCTTCGACGTCCGCAGCGGAGAGATGCTGGTTTCCAACCGGGCGGCGAACATCGGCCCGATCAAAGAGTTCTATCAGCGGATCCGGCCGGACGTGCGCGTCCGGTACGTCGACGAGACGACGCCCTACGACGCCGACACGAACAACGTTCAGCCGCGGTTCGGCCTGGCCTACAGCCTGTTTTCGCGGACCGTCATTCGAGCCGGTTACGGCATCTACTTCGATGCGCCGCAGATGCCGTCGCTCGCCTCGACGAACGACTTTGCGCCGAACACGCTGCGGCCGGTCTGGACGGCCGATCCGCGCGTGCCGAATCTGGGGTGGAATCCGGAAGGGGCGACGGCGGCCGAGGAGACGCTGCGCAATGCGGCGCTCACCATCTTTCCATTTCTGTCGCGAAAGTTCCGCTACGGCAAGATCCAGCAGTGGGATTTCAGCCTCCAGCATCAGTTCAGCCGGACGCTCGTTCTGGAGGCGCTCTATCAAGGGGCGGCGGGGGTCAACCTGCTGGTGTTCGACAACATCAACTTCCGCGCGCCCGGGCCGGGCAACGTCCAGACGCAGCTTCCTTATCCGCAGTTCGTGCGGATTCAGGCCGAGGATGTCTGGGGCCGGAGCTGGTTTCACGGTCTGGGGCTGAAGCTCGAACAGCGTCCGGCGCACGGCCTGACGTATCTGATCGCTTACACGTGGTCGAAGTCGCTCGACTTGGCTTCGACCTTCAACTCGGCGCCGCTCTGGGTGGATCCGTTCAACCGCAACACCGCCAAAGGCCCGTCGGACTTCAACGCTCCGCACCGCTTTTCGGCGGCTTACGAATACCGGCTGCCCGTCGGACGGAACCGGGCGGTGCTGGGTGGCGTTACCGGTGCGGCGGACAAGCTGGTGAGCGGTTGGGGCGTGCGCGGGATGACGTTTTTCCAGACCGGGCTGCCGCAATCGCCGACGATGGCGCTGTCGCGCACCGGCATCTGTGCGGCGGCCTGCACGGCGCGGCCGGACCGCATCGGCGACGGCAACCTGCCCAAGAGCGAGCGCACGCTCCAGCGTTTCTATGACGTCACCGCGTTTCGCCTGCTCGCGCCCGGCGGCGCCGACCGGCGGGTGGGCAACGCGGGCCGCAACATTCTCGTCAGCGCGGGGGTGAACAACTTCGACCTCCAACTGTTCAAGGACACCGAGATCCGCGAGGGCCACCGGCTGGAGGCGCGCTGGGAGATGTTCAACGCCTTCAACCACACCCAATGGGGACCGGCGGGCACGAATCTGGAGGCGCCGGCCTCCTTCGGGGTCATCACCAGCACGCGGGCGCCCGGGATCATGCAGTTCGTGCTGCGCTACGCTTTCTAGTGGGAACAGCACAACGCGATGGAGGGCCTCGTTGCCGATCTGAGAGC
>JBBIMZ010000482.1:0-3493 GCA_037444135.1 Solibacteraceae bacterium | reverse complement strand
GCGGCAGTTCTGCACCGTGGTCAGCGTCTGCGAGTGGCACGAGCAACACGAACGTTACTTGACCGGCCGGCATCCTGTGGCGGCGGTGGGCGTCGTCTACTCGCAGCAGAATGCCGATTTCTACGGGCGTGACGAGGCGGAAGAGCGCACCGGCCGTCCCTATTACGGCATCGTGCAGGCGCTGGTCCGGGCGCGCATTCCCTACGTGCCCGTGCACGTCGATCACATCGACCGCGACGGCGCCGACCTGGCCCTGCTCGTGCTGCCGAACATTGCGGCCATGACGGACGAGCAGGCCGCCGCCGTGCGGCGGTTTGCGGCCGCGGGCCGGGGATTGCTCGCTACGGGCGAGACCAGCCTTTACAACGAATGGGGCGAGCCGCGCGCCGATTTCGCCCTGGCCGACGTGCTGGGCGTGCGCTTCACCGGCAAGCGCCACGGCTCGATGGGAGAAGCCGAGAGCTGGACGGGGAACGATCATACCTATCTGCGGCTGGAACCTCCGGTGGGACGCGACGTCGACGGCCCCCGGACCGGCGGCGAACCCTCGGTTTCCCCGCCCCGCCATCCGGTGCTGCGCGGCTTCGAGGCCACCGACGCCATCGCTTTTGGCGGCTGGCTCGTCGAAGTCCGGCCCGCCGCCGGAACCGCCGTTCCCCTCACCTACGTCCCGGCTTTTCCGGCCTACCCGCCGGAGATGTCGTGGACGGCGGTCGAGCGCACGAACATCCCGGGGCTGGTCGTGCAGGAGGCGCCCCGGCGGGCCTATCTGGCGGCGGACCTCGACCGCCGGTTCGCCCGCGACAATCTGCCGGATCACGGCGACCTGCTGGCCAATCTGATCCGGTGGCTCGCAGGCGGCCGGATGCCCCTCGAGGTCCACGGTCCGGGCCTTCTGGACTGCCACCTCTACCGCCAGGAGCGCCGGCTGATCCTGCATATTGTGAACCTCACAAACGCGAGCGCCTGGCGCGCGCCGGTGCATGAACTCGTCCCGGTAGGGCCGCTGACCGTACGGCTG
This sequence comes from Solibacteraceae bacterium, assembly GCA_037444135.1. Lineage (GTDB taxonomy): Bacteria > Acidobacteriota > Terriglobia > Bryobacterales > Bryobacteraceae > CALKXJ01. Next base: position 2,472 of record JBBIMZ010000482.1, on the reverse strand, counting down.
CGCCTTGCGCCAGGCGTCGAAGGGCGCCGGGTTCAGTTTCTGGTGGCGGGCGGCGCGCGGCCAGCGGCGCGCCGGGACGGCTGGGCCGAGATCGAAGTCCCCTCGATCGCCGCGCACGAAGTGCTCGTGCTGGAGTGAACCTGCCGGGCGCTCACCGCCGCAGCGGTGGGCGCATCTGGTAATAACCGAGGATGGCGAAGCCGGCGGAGATCACCAGGCGCAGCAGCGTCAACGAGAATCGTCCGCCGAGCAGGTAGGACCGGATTGCCAGCAACAGGAACCCCGCCGCAATGCAGAAGAACCACAGCGCCATCCAGGTGAGGCGCAATTTCGTAACCGGCGCCACTACCCCTCCAGCTTACTCGACGGATCCGGCCAGGGCGCGCGTCAATAGCGGCAGGCGGAGTTGTTCGACTTGATGTAGTAGGGCCGGTAGTTTTTCGCCCGGGCGTCCGTGCACCCGGCGAGGTTGAGCAGCTCGACCTTGCGGAATTCGATGGGGTGGCTTTCGCTCTGCAAAGCGATATAGCCTTCCTCGAGCAGCGTGCCGTCGCGCTTGACGCGCTCGTCGAAGTTGGTGACGGCGCCGCCGCCGATCTGGGGCTTCTCGTAGACGAGCACCGTCCGGCCGTTGACGATATGCTCGATGCGATCGCTGCCGAGCACCTTGGCCTCCACGCGCACCCACTGATCGCCGGCGAAGGTGGGCGAGCGGGATTGGATGCAGTGCTGGGTGACGAGCTCGCCGCCCATGACCACATGCGTGCCGGGCGTGCAAAGGTTCGCCGTGGGCCGCTCGCCGGAACCGGTTCCGCCCAGCAACTGCACCTCGATCGAGATCGGAAAGTCCTGGTCCTTTTTCATCGTCTCCGGCGCCTGGCAATGCACCATGATGCCGCTGTTGCGCACGGCCCAGCTCGGGCCGCCGGGCGCCTGCTCGCCGGTGAAGCGGTACTCGACGGCGATGATGTAGTGGGAGAACTTCTCGCGATAAAACAGGTGGCCGAACTTGCGGTCGAAATCCTGGTAGCGGTCGTAGGAGACCTTCAGCAGGCCGTTCTCGACGCGGAAGGTGTCGCCGAAATTGTCGCCGAGCTCGTGGCCCGTGATCTTCGGAATCCAGCCGTCGAGGTTGCGGCCGTTGAAGAGCTGGATCCAGTCCTCAGGCGGAGCGCCCTGCGCGAAGGCGGCGGAGGCGGCCACGAGCACGGCCGGCACGAAAGCGAGCGTATGCGGCGGCATCACTCGTAGGATACAGCCGGAGCCGCCCGCGCTGCGTTACAGTGATGCTCATGTTGCGCCTTCGGATTCTTCTTCTGCCGGCCGTCGTTGCGGCGCTCGGCTGCAACCGGCCGGAAGCCGCCCTCACCGGAGAACCGAAAGTCTGGCACAAGGTCACGCTGACGTTCCGGGGTCCTTCGACCAGCGAGGACGCGACGCCCAATCCGTTCCGGGATTACCGTTTGGAGGTGACCTTCACCCACGAGGCGAGCGCCGCCCGGTACGTCGTGCCGGGCTACTACGCCTCCGACGGAAATGCGGCCGAGAGTTCGGCCACGCGCGGCGACCGGTGGCGCGTGCATTTCATTCCGGACCGCGAAGGCGAGTGGCGTTATCAAGCCTCGTTCCGAACCGGTGCCGATGTCGCCCTCGACCCCGATCCCGCCGCGGGCCGGCCGGCCTCGTTCGACGGCGCCTCGGGCGTCTTCCGCGTGACCCCGTCCGACAAGCGCCCGCCCGATTTCCGCGCCAAGGGGATGCTGCGCTACGTGGGCGAGCACCATCTGCGACATGCAGGATCCGGCGAGTACTTCCTCAAAGGCGGCGCCGACAGCCCGGAGAATTTCCTCGCCTACGCCGACTTTGACGACACCTGGGACACCGACGCCGACTCGGCCAGTTACCAAGAAGTCGGCTCGTTTCTCCACCGGTACGCCCCGCACGAGAAAGACTGGCGGCCTGGCGATCCCTCGTGGAAGGGCGGCAAAGGAAAAGGCATCATCGGCGCGCTGAACTATCTGGCGGGTAAGGGCATGAACAGTGTTTACTTCCTGACCTACAACCTGGACGGCGGCGACGGGCGCGACACCTGGATGTGGACCAAGCCGGAGGTTCGCGACCGTTACGACACCAGCAAGCTGGACCAGTGGGAGATCGTCTTCGAGCACATGGACCGGCTCGGCATCATGCTGCACGTAGTGACGCAGGAGACCGAGAATGACCGTGCGCTCGGCGGCGGCCCGGGCCTGAACCCGGTGCGGCGGCTCTACTACCGCGAACTGGTGGCGCGCTTCGGCCATCACCTGGCCCTGATCTGGAATCTGGGCGAGGAGAACAATACTTCCGACGCCGACCGCAAAGAGATCGCCCGCTGTATCCGCGCCCTCGATCCGTACGACAACCCGATCACGGTCCACCCGCACAACAACCGGGCGCCGGGTTTCTACGAAGGTCTGCTGGGCGATGAGGCGT
>JBBIMZ010000481.1:1142-3494 GCA_037444135.1 Solibacteraceae bacterium | reverse complement strand
GGGACACGATTATGGCGGAAAAGGGAGGCTACAAACACTTCATGCTCAAGGAGATATTCGAGCAGCCCCGGGCCGTGCGCGACACCTTGATCGGGCGCGTGGGCCAGGAGTCCGGCCGCGTCTTCCTGGAGGAGATGGAGATCAGCGCCGAGGAGCTGGCCTCGTTCGAGCACATCAAGATCGTCGCCTGCGGCACCAGTTGGCACGCGGCTCTGGCCGGCAAGTTCATGATCGAGCAGCTCGCGCGCATACCGGCCGAAGTCGACTACGGCAGTGAGTTCCGTTACCGCGATCCGATCCTGGGCCCGCGCGACCTGACGGTGCTGATCTCGCAGTCCGGCGAAACGGCCGACACGCTCGCGGCCCAGCGCGAGGTCAAGCGGCGCGGCGGGAAGACGATCGCCATCTGTAACGTCGTCGGCTCGATGCTCACCCGCGAAGCCGACGGCACGCTGATGACCCACGCCGGACCGGAGATCGGCGTGGCCTCCACGAAGGCCTTCACCTCGCAACTGACGGCGTTATTCCTGCTGGCGATGCGCCTCGGGCAGGTGCGGGGCACGCTGGGCGAAGCCGAATCGCGGCGCCTGGTGCAGGAGCTGCTCCAGGTGCCCGGCAAGCTCGAAGCGGTGCTGTCTCACGACGCCGTCTACGAGGAGCTCACGCCCCGCCTGTCGCGCGCGAAAGATTTTCTGTTCCTCGGGCGCGGCATCCACTTCCCGATCGCGCTCGAAGGCGCACTCAAGCTCAAGGAAATCTCCTATATTCACGCCGAAGGCTATCCGGCCGGCGAAATGAAGCACGGCCCGAACGCTCTCATCGACGAGAACCTGCCCGTCGTCGTGCTGGCCACCCACGACGACTCGGAGCTGAGCAAAGTGCGCTATGAAAAGACGCTGTCGAACATCCAGGAGGTGAAGGCGCGCGGCGGCATCGTGGTGGCGCTGGCCATCGAGGGCGACCGCGAAGTGGCCGCGCAGGTCCCCTATGTCATCCCGGTGCCGCCGTCGCACGAGCTGTTGCTGCCGATTCTGGAGATCGTCCCCTTGCAGCTTCTGGCCTACCACATCGCCGTGCGGCTCGGCTGCGACGTCGACCAGCCGCGGAACCTGGCCAAGAGCGTGACGGTAGAATGAGCCCAGGAGCATGAAGAGGGCGTCGGCCTCGGTCCTCCGCTTCACGTACGTCGAGCTCGAGAACTGGCGGAATTTCACGAGAGCGCAGGCCGCTTTGCGGCGCCGGGTATTCCTCGCCGGGGCCAACGCCTCGGGCAAGTCCAATTTCCTCGACGTCTTCCGGTTCCTGCGCGACATAGTTTCCGTGGGCGGCGGCTTCCAGGCCGCCGTCGGCCGGCGCGTGGGCGTCGCCAAGCTGCGCTGTCTGTTTGCCCGCCGCTACCCGGAGTTGCGAGTCCGCGTGGAGGTCGGCACGGACGAGGAACCGGATGCCTGGACTTACGAGCTGCGCTTCAACCAGGACCAGCAGCGCCGCGTGGCGCTCACGCGCGAGTTCGTCGCCAAGGGCCGCCAAGTCCTGCTTGAACGCCCTGACGACGAAGATAAGAGGGATCCTCAACGATTGACCCAAACCCACCTGGAACAGATCAACGTAAATCGGGACTTCCGCGCGCTGGCCGAGTTTTTCTCCGAGGTCAGATATCTTCATGTCGTTCCGCAACTGGTTCGCGAGCCGGAACGTTCGATCGGGATACGCGATGACCCTTACGGCGGGGACTTCCTGGAACAGGTGGCGCGCGTGTCCGAGAAGACTCGCAAGGCATGGCTGGGGCGCATTCGGGATGCGCTGCGAGTCGCCGTGCCTCAGTTGCAGGAGCTCGAGCTGTGGCGGGACCCAGTCCGTGGAACGCCTCACTTGAGAAGCTGCTTCCAGCACTGGCGACCGCACGGCGCCTGGCAAGGCGAGGACCAATTCTCCGACGGCACTCTGCGTTTGCTGGGGCTGCTCTGGGCGGCGCTCGATGGCCGCGGACCCCTGTTGCTCGAAGAGCCGGAACTATCTCTGCATCCTGACGTCGTGCGCATGCTGCCTCAGATGTTCGCGAGGATGCAGAACCGGACGGGCCGGCAGATTCTCATCAGCACGCATTCGCCCGAGATGCTGGCTGATGAAGGGATCGGCGTCGACGAAGTATTGCTGCTGATCCCAGGTGAAGAAGGGACCCAGGTCCGTCCGGCAGAGGGCGTTGAGGAAATCCCACGGCTGGTCGGCGCCGGACTGAAGCTCTCCGAAGCCGTCATCCCTCATACGCGCCCGGAGAAGGTCGAGCAACTTACTTTGTTCGGGAAGTGAAGGCGTGGCGGCTCCGGGCTCCATTGTAATCTCGGCGGCCGT
>JBBIMZ010000481.1:0-1086 GCA_037444135.1 Solibacteraceae bacterium | reverse complement strand
CGTCTTGCGACGCCTCGTCCAGCAAGCCGGAGCCACGCTTGGATCCGCGCCCTGATCGCGTATCATGGTGGCAGCGGTAAGTCTATTCCCAGGAGCAGACGATGACGATTTCCCGGCGTAGGTTTCTCGGAGCGGCGGCGGCCGGCGTGGCGGCGCCGACGCTGGAGGCGGACCCGAAGACGGGCATGCCGATGCGCGTGCTGGGCAAGACCGGGGCGCGCGTGTCGATTCTCGGGTTCGGCTCCGGCAGCCGCTTTTTGATGTACAAAGAGGAAGACAAGGCGCTCGAGGCGCTCAACCGCGCCATCGATGCCGGCATCAACTACATCGATACGGCGCAAAGTTACGGCAACGGCGAAAGCGAACGCCGCATCGGAGTGGTGATGAAGGCGCGGCGCGGCCAGGTGTGGCTGGTCACCAAGCTCCAGCAGCGCCGCTACGACCAAGTGCTGCGCGCGATGGAGGAGTCGCTGCGGCGGCTCCAGACCGACCATGTCGACCTGGTCCACATGCACGGTCTCCAGGGCGCCGACGACCTGGCGGCGATCGAGGCGCCCGACGGCGCGCTGAAGGCTTTCTACCGGATCCGGGACGAGAAGATGGCGCGTTTCATCGGCGTCACCTGCCACTACGACCCCGAGATCCTCAAGATGCTGCTCGAGCGCCATGACCTGGATTGCACGCAAATGGCGCTCAATGCGGCGCGCGTCGGCGCGGGTGGCCCCTCGGGCGTGCGGGGCGCGCCGGTGAGTTTCGAGACGGTCGCTCTCCCGGTGGCGTTGCGCAAGAAGATGGGGGTGACGGCGATGAAGGTGTTCGCCCAGGACAAGATTCCGGACGCCACGGCCCCCGAACTGGTGCGCTACGCCCTCTCGCTGCCGGTGGCCTGCGCCGTCATCGGCATGCCGAAGCTCGAGTTCCTCGAGGAGAACCTGCGAATCGCCAAAGGCTTCCAGCCGATGCCGGAATCGGAGATGAAATCGCTCTCCGACCGCCTCAGCCGCGCGCACAAGGCGCGCCTGGACCGTTTCTTCGCGCATCACGCGGATGCCTGAGGACCGCCTTCAGCCGGCTTCGCGGCGCTCC
>JBBIMZ010000480.1:0-3511 GCA_037444135.1 Solibacteraceae bacterium | reverse complement strand
TCCACAGGTCCACGTCGCGCCGCAGCCGTTCCACGTGTTTGGGGTTGGCCATCGCCTTTTCTCCGAGCATAGCTGATGCCGCCGCGCCGCTCACACGCACTCAAAGCGCGCCTGGAAAAAGCGGAGGTAACGGGGCTCGTAGGTCATGCGGAGCCCGCGGATCTTGTTGCGCTCCTGGTAGACGAAATAAACCGACTCGGCGACGACGTCCATATGCGCCTGCGTGTAAACGCGCCGGGGAATCGCCAGCCGCACCAGCTCCAGCTTCGGGTGGTACTCCTCGCCGGTGTCCTTGCGGCGCCCGGCTGAGACCGTGCCGCGCTCCATCGCGCGAACGCCGGAATCCAGATATAGGGCCGCCGCCAGGGCTTGCGCCGGGTACTGCGCCTGCGGGATCTGAGGCAGCATCGCCCGGGCATCCAGGAACACGCCGTGGCCGCCGATGGGCACGACGATGGGGATGCCCCAGTCGCGGAGCAGATTTCCCAAGTACTCGACCTGGCCGACGCGCGCCCGGATGTGGTCGTCCTGCATCGATTCTTCGATGCCCCGGGCGACGGCTTCCATGTCGCGGCCGGCCATGCCGCCGTAGGTGTGCAGGCCTTCGTAGACCACCACCAGATTGCGCGCTTCCTCGTAGACCGCTTCGTCGTTCACCGCCAGAAATCCGCCGATGTTGGCGAGGGCGTCCTTCTTGGCGCTCACCGTCGCGCCGTCGCTGAGGTCGCAGATCTCGCGGACGATGGCGGCGATGGGGCGGTCGCCGTAGCCGGGCTCGCGCTGCTGGATGAAGTAGGCGTTTTCGGCAACGCGCGTGGCGTCGAGGATGATCCGGATGCCGTGCCGGGCCGTCAGCTCGCGCACGGCGCGCAGGTTGGCCAGCGAGATCGGCTGGCCGCCGGCCATGTTCACCGTGGCGGCTACGCTCACATACGGGATGCCCCGGGCGCCGTGACGGCTGATGACGGCCTCGAGTTTGTCCAGATCGACGTTGCCTTTGAAGGGATGCTCGCCGGCGGGCTCGTGCGCTTCGTCGATGATGACGTCGACGAACGTTCCGCCGGCGAGCTCCTGGTGGAGGCGCGTCGTCGTGAAGTACATGTTGCCCGGGATGATGTCGCCGGGCCGGATGAGCACGCGCGAGAGGATGTGCTCGGCGCCGCGCCCCTGGTGCGCCGGCACCATGTAGCGGTAGCCGTAATAGCGGCGGACGGTCTCCTCCAGGTGGTAGAAGTTGCGGCTGCCGGCGTAGGCTTCGTCGCCGAGCATGATGCCGGCCCACTGCCGGTCGCTCATCGCGGAGGTGCCGGAGTCGGTCAGCAGGTCGATGTAGACGTCTTCGGAGCGCAGCAAGAACGTGTTGTAGCCGGCCTCGGCGATGGCACGCTCGCGCTGCTCGCGCGTGGTGGTCCGCACGGGCTCGACCATCTTGATCCGGAACGGCTCGGCCCAGCTCCGCCGCTCCGGCGGCGGTCTACGCAGAGTCTCGGCCATCGGGGGCAGCCTCGTCAGCGGGCGATGATGGGGCGGAGCGGCCGGATATAGATGTCTTTGAACGCCACCGGCCCGTGGTCGCCCTGGAGCATCAGCGGGTTGACCGGCGCTTCGGGATGGTTCATGTGGGCGCGCGTCGGGCCGTCCACCTCGACGTTGTCCTGGACCATCACGCCGTTGTGCAGCACGCGGAGGAAGCGGGCGTTCTCGGTCTTTCGGCCCGTGGCGTCAAAACGCGGCGCCCGAAACCAGATCTGGAAGGACTGCCACTCGCCCGGCCGGCGGCTGGCGTTGACGCGCGGCGCCGAGCCTCCCACGCCCTGGTTGTTGATCCAGCGATGATACACGCCGCCGCAGTCGGAGCTCTTCACCGGCTCGGTCGACCCCCAACTGTCGAAGATCTGAATCTCGTAGAGGCCGTGCAGATAGACGCCGGAGTTGGAGCCCTTGGCCAGCATGAACTCCAGGTACAGCTCGACGTCGCCGAACTTTTCGTCGGTGACGAGGTTGGCCGTGCGGCCCGTGGGGCCGTTGACGATCCGGTCGCCCGGTTCGGGGATGGCGAACAGGCGCGTCGGGCCGAGCAGGCGTTCGAAGCGCACGCCGCGCGTGGTGAACCACTCGCTCGGCTTTCCGTCCTGGGGGTGCCAGCCGCTCAGGTCGCGCCCGTTGAGCAGTGGTCGCCAGCCGTCCTCGAGCAGGAACGGCGGATCGCCGTGGGCATCGCCGTCGTTGAGTTCGATCTTCGTTTGAGCCGCCAGCGGCAGTAGGGCGAGTAAGATGACAACAGGCAGTCTCTCCATGGCGAATTTCGCCTCCGAGTATATCGCAGGATGCAAGAGCTCGAGCTCCGCATCACCCGCCGCCGGCTCTACGCCGCTCTGGCGGCCTACGGCGTGCTGGCGCTGCTAGCGGCGGCGACGCTGGATCGTCCGTTCCGGCTGATCACCTGGGTCTTTCTCGGCGGCCTGGCGGTGAAGAGCTGGCTGGTCTACTTGCGCGAGCGCGGCCGGTGAAGCGCGGGCGGTCCCGTCAATCGACGAGCCCGTTGCGGACCGCGAATCGCACCAGCTCGCCCACGCTGTGCAAGTTCAGCTTGTCCATGATCCGGGGCCGGTGGCCGTCGACGGTGTATATGCTCAGGTTCAGCAGCGTGGCGATCTCTTTGTTCGTCTTCCCTTCGGCGATCAACTGCAAGACCTCCCGCTCCCGGGACGTGAGTAGATCCAGGGGGTTGGTGGCGTGCTTGCGGTAGTCGCGCAGGATCACCCCGGAGACCTCCGGGCTCAGGTAGCTGTTGCCGGCCGCCACCGAGCGCACGGCCGCCAGCAGATCCGTGTCGGCCGATTCCTTGAGCAGATAGCCTTCCGCTCCGGCCCGGATGATTTCGCGGACATAAACTGAGTCGCGGTGCACGCTCAGGGCCAGCACGCGGATGTGCGGCGAGATATCCCGGATGCGCCGCGTCGCTTCGATGCCGTTCAACTCGGGCATGGTCACGTCCATGACGACCACGTCGGGCCGGAGCGTCCTTGCCAGCTCCACCGCCTCCCGGCCGTTGCCCGTCTCGCCGACCACATCCATGTCGGGCTGCGACAGCAGGATCAGCCGGAAGCCCTGGCGCACGAGCTTGTGATCGTCAGCCAACAAAATGCGAATCTTGCGCTTCATTCGCTCTGACTCCCAACGGCACGCAGACCCGGATCGAGGTGCCGCGGCTGGGACGACTCCGGATCTCCAGGTCGCCGCCGGAACTCCGCGCGCGGGCCCGCATCCCGATCAGACCGAACGTTCCTTTTCGCAATTGATGTGCGGGCGGCAGGCCCGCCCCGTTGTCCTCGATCTCCAGGTAGGCGCTGGTTTCGTCCTGACGCAGCCGCACCGTCACGTGCGTGGCGCCGGAGTGCCGTACGGCGTTTGTGAGCGCTTCCTGGGCGATGCGGAACAGGTGGGTTTCCGTCTCTCCGGGAAGCCGCCCATGGAATTCGGAGGTATAGCTGACCTCCAGGCCGCCGCG
>JBBIMZ010000479.1:0-3512 GCA_037444135.1 Solibacteraceae bacterium | reverse complement strand
GGCGGTCCAGTGCGAACTCATAGCGCGGCGGCTCGAGCAGCTCGTAACGTTCCGGTTCGAATTCCTGCATGGTCAGCCCCTCCTCGCCTGCCGCCGGAGCGCGGCCGCGCGGCGCACCGCGGCGATGATTCGCGGATAGCCGCAGCAGCGGCAGAGATTGCCGTTCAGCGCCGCCACGATCTGCCCGGCGCTCGGATCCGGGTTGCTCTCGAGCAGCGCCACGGCCGTCAGGATCATGCCCGGGACGCAGTAGCCGCACTGCATGGCGCCCTCTTCGAGAAATGCCTGCTGGACAGGATGGAGCGCCTCTCCGGCCGCCAGCCCCTCGATGGTGACCACTCTGGCGCCGGCGGCGCGGGCGACCGGCGTCAGGCAGGAGAGCGCGGGCCGGCCGTCGACGAGCACGGTGCAGGCGCGGCACTGGCCCTCGCCGCAGCCGTATTTGGTTCCCGTCAGTCCCAGATCCTCGCGGAGCACGTCGAGCAGCGGGCGCCGCGGATCGGTCACCACCGTTCTGGCGGCGCCGTTTACCAGGAGTTCAAAGCGCTCTTCATCCGGCATAAGCCACCTGCCTCAGTCATCATAGTCGACCGGCGGGATCAGCCGCGGCGTGGGGAGGCGGCTCGAACGTGGCCAGGCGCGGCGCCGGATCCGCGATCTCCACGGCCAGACCCCTACCGGGCACTGGCCGACGGTGCACGGAATTCGCTGGCTCGCCTCGTGGATCACGCCTTCGGCCGCGGGTCCGACGTTCAACAGATCCTTGCCGCCGTTCGCCGTAATCTCGGCGAGTCCGGCGATCACCGTGCGCACAACGTGCGGATCCAGGAAGAGAGGGACCGGGCGCTAAACTAGCTCCTAGGCTAGCCGGCCGGCTTGGGCTACACTGAAAAGAAAGGATTGCAAGGGAGGATAGCTCTGATGCGTCGCTTGTCGATGGCAGCGGTCAGCTTGCTGCTGGCAGCCTGGTTGCTCCATGCGGCGAAAGTGCCGCGGCCCGCGCCCGACTTCTCGTTCTCCTTGCCGAACGGCAAGCTGGTCAAGCTGAGCGACTTCAAGGGCCGGGTGGTGGTTCTCGAGTTCCTGTTGACGACGTGTCCGGGTTGCAAGAGAGCGTCGGCGGCGCTGCAACGCGTCTACGAGGAGCTGGGAGGACGGGGCTTCCAGCCGCTCGGCGTGGCGATCAACGACGGCGCAGCCGAGCTGGTGCCGGGCTTCATCCGCGAGCTGCGGCTCACCTACCCGGTCGGCGTCAGCAACCGGTTCAAGGCCGTCGACTTCCTCGAGCACCCGGTAATGCTGACCATGTACATGCCCCAGATGGTGTTCATCGACAAGAAGGGCAACATCCGGGCCCAGCACGGCGGCGCGGACGACTTTTTCAAGAACGAAGACGAGAACATTAAGAAGCTGGTGACCGAGCTGATCAAAGAGTAGCCTGCCGGCGCCATAACCCTCCGGTCTGTCAATCACTTCTGCTAAAATAGGAAGTGTTCTTCGCAAGCTCTTCCGAGGGCGAAGAAACAGTGAAGATTCCCCCACGCTAAAGGAGTTCTCTTGGCCAATTCGCACGAGCCCCCTCCGCTGCCGCCCGCCGGTGACGCGCAGCTTCCGCTGGGCGGCTTCGACGGCCGGGATCTGATCCCGGTCAACATCGAAGACGAAATGCGGCGGTCGTATCTGGACTACGCCATGAGCGTAATCATCGGCCGCGCGCTGCCCGACGTTCGCGACGGTCTCAAGCCGGTGCACCGGCGGATCCTGTACACGCTGCACGAAATGGGCCTGCGCTCCAACCGGCCGACGCGCAAGTGCGCCAAGATCGTCGGCGAGGTGATGGGCAAGTACCATCCGCACGGGGACGCCGCCATCTACGACACGCTGGTGCGGCTGGCGCAGCCGTTCACCATGCGCTACCCGCTGGTCGACGGGCAGGGCAACTTCGGCTCCATCGACGGCGACCCGCCGGCGGCCATGCGCTACACCGAGGCGCGGCTGGCGCGGATCGCCGAGCTGATGCTCGAGGATATCGACAAGGAGACGGTCGACTTCCGGCCCAACTACGACGAGAGCGAGCAAGAGCCGGAAGTGCTGCCCACCCGCATTCCGAACCTGCTCATCAACGGCGCCTCCGGCATCGCCGTGGGGATGGCGACGAACATCCCGCCGCACAACCTCAGCGAGATCATCGACGCCACCATCGCGCTCGTCCGCAATCCCGCCACGACGCTCGAGGAGATCCAGCGTCTGGTGCCGGGGCCGGATTTCCCGACGGGCGGCTTCATTCTCGGCCGGGAGGGGATCCGCGAGGCCTACCGGAGCGGCCGCGGATCGCTGAAGATGCGCGCCCGGGCCGCCACCGAGAAGCTGGGCAAGGAACGCGAAGCGATCATCGTCACCGAAATCCCGTACCAGGTCAACAAGGCCAAGCTGATCGAGCAGATCGCCGGCTTGGTGAACGACAAGAAGCTGGAAGGCATCGCCGACATCCGCGACGAGAGCGACCGCGAGGGCATGCGGATCGTCATCGAGCTCAAGCGCGGCGAGCAGCCCGAAGTGATTCTGAACAATCTGTACAAACACACGCAGATGCAGACGAACTTCGGCGTGATCATGCTCTCGATCGTCAACGGGCAGCCGCGCGAGCTCGGTCTGGTCGAAACGCTGCGGCGCTTCATCGACCACCGGGTCGAGGTCGTGCGGCGGCGGACCGACTATCTGCTGCGCAAGGCGCGCGAGCGCGAGCACGTCCTGCTGGGCTTTGAGATCGCGCTGCGGAACCTCGACGAGGTGATCGCGCTGATCCGGGCCGCCAAGACTCCGCGCGAGGCGCGCGACAGTCTGATGGGCCGCTTCGCGTTTACCGAACGGCAGGCCCAGGCGATCATCGAACTCCAGCTCCAGCGCCTGACCGGCATGGAGCAGCAAAATATCCTCAAGGAGCTCGCCGAGATCCAGCGCAAGATCGCCGAGTACCTCGAGATCCTCGGCTCCGAGCAGAAGCTGCGCGGCAAGATCGTCGAGGAACTCGAAGCGGTCAAGAAGGAGTTCGGCGACGCGCGCCGCACCGAGATCGTCGACGATCCGGGCGAGATCAAGCTCGAAGATCTGATCCCCATGGAAGACGTGGTGGTCACGGTGACGCGCGACGGCTACCTGAAGCGCACGCCGGTGGATTTATACCGGCGGCAGGGGCGTGGCGGCAAGGGCCGTAAGGGCATGCCGGTGCGCAGCGAGGACGTCGTCGAGCACCTGTTGGTGGCCAACACGCACACTTACGTGCTCGTGTTCACCAGCATGGGACGCGTCCACTGGCTGAAGATCTACGAGATTCCGGATTCGGGAACGGCCTCTAAGGGCAAACATATCTCGAACCTGATCAATCTCCAGCCCGACGAGACCGCCAAGGCTTTCCTGGCCGTGCCCGACTTTGCCGAGGACCGCTACATCGTGATGGCCACCGCCAAGGGGGTGATCAAGAAATCGAGCCTGGCCGAATTCTCCAATCCCAT
>JBBIMZ010000478.1:0-3515 GCA_037444135.1 Solibacteraceae bacterium | reverse complement strand
CAGTAGATTGAACGCCTCCGAACGCCGTGTAAATGTGACACGCTCTCGCAAAGCTACGCTACGCTAAACCGCCATGTCCAGATTTACCCGCCAGGCAACCGCATCGTGTTCCGCCCCAGGTTGCCCGGAGTGAACGGATCCGGATAGGCGAAGGCGTTGAAGTTAAAATAACGGTTCTGCGCGCTCAGCGGGAAGCGGTGCGGTCCCATGTCGTAATTCTTCACAACGCCTTGCTGATGAGGCAGCACGGCGTTCGGCCGCAACACGCCGGGCAGGTAGCGGTAGGGGCTCCCGGCGAAGGTCACCGTCACCGGCGGGCCGCTTTGGAATGTCTGCGTCCAGGCGAAATCCCAGCCGCCGAAGACCCAGTCCGACAGCCCGCCGGCGTTCATCCAGCGCCGCCCTTTGCCGAACGGCAGCTCGGCCGTGAAGACGCTGACGAAACGGTGGCGAATGTCGTAGTTGGCGCGACCCTTCTCGAGCGCGCGGTTATAGTAGGTGATGCCGGAGGCGCCGCCGTCGCTGTCGGCGTCGTTCAGCGTCTTGCCGAGCTGATAGAAAGCATTCAGCGTGACGCCGCTCGAGTAGCGCTTCTCGAAGCGCAGCGTGCCCATATGATGCGTGTTATGCCCGTAATTGGAATAGTGCTGGATGCTGCCGAACTGCGGGTACGGCTTGTAGTTTTGCACGGCCTGGTAGATCTGGTTGAGGACGTTGATGTCCCGCGAAATATCGAGCGGCACCACGTTCATGTCCCAGTTGTTGAGCAAACCGATGCCCGCCGAGCCCTGGTAGAGCGTCTCGACCAGCCACGTGCCCGAGAGCTGGTATTGAATCCCGGCCGACCACATCTGTACGTAGGGCAGGCGCATGATCGGGTCGTACCAGGAGGCGCCGCGCCCGGCGTAGTTGGTGCCCTGAAACGGCACGCTCCCATCGGGCGCCAGGGCGAACTGGATCGCCGGCGGACCCTGCGACAGATAGAAGGCCACGCGCGGATCGCCGGGCGGCGGCTGGACCACGGCCGTCGCCAGATACTCTTCGAAATTCTGGCTGGTCCCGTTGGTGAACAGATCCACATGGGTGATGCCGTAGCTGGCGCGAAACACCGCCCGCGGATGGAAGGTCCAGGCGGCGCCGAGGCGCGGGGCGAAGTTGTTCCAGTCGCGCTTGGCCAGCAACCCCTTGCCGTGCACGATGGCGCCCATCCGGCCCGTCAGCGGATCGCGCACGGTCGGGTCGAACTGCGACTGCTGGCCGTACTTGGTCGTGAAGGGTGATTCGTAGCTCCACCTCACGCCGAGCTCGAGCGTCAGGTTCCGCGTCGGACGCCAGCTGTCCTGCACGTACCAGGCGTGCTGCCACCAGCGCGGCAGCCACGTGGCGGCGTTGAAGGTGAAATCGGCGCGAACGACTGAGCCGAGCAGGAACGCCGCGAAATCGTTGCCGGTGTTCGGTCGGAACGGAAAGTCGGTGCCGCCCATCCGGTAGCGGCCCGACGGGAAAGTCTCCGCCAGCGCGTTGTAGCGGGCGCGAATCAGCTCGTAGCCGAGCTTGAAGGTGTGCCGGTTGTAAACCTTCGTCAGATTCTCCTGGAAGGTGAAATCTTCGGCAACTTCCAAGAACCGTCCGCCCGGCCCCAGCCCGTAGTAGCGGGCGCCTCCGGGATTCAGGAAGTCGGGGAAGGTCAGCGGGCTGACGTTGGGGATGCCAAGCTGCCGGGCCCAGTCCTGGCCGTAGGTTTCGGGCGTCGCGGTGAAGATGCGGCGGTTCATCCCGAGCCGCACTTCGTTGATCGTCGTCGGCCCGAACGTATAAGTATCCGAGATGACGATATTGTGCTGCTTGATCGGCTGCACATAGACATTGCCGAACTTGGTGTTCACCTCCTCGCGCAACGGCCGGATCGGCCGCGTCAGACTCCGGTGGTCCACCAGCGAGTAGCGTCCGAAGATCTTGTGCATGGGACCGAACTGGTGATCGACTTTCGTGTCGTACCGGCGGAAGTCGTAGGCGCCGAAAGCGGGAATCGTCAGGTTGTTGTTCGGGCCGTTCGGGGTGATGTCGCCCGGATCGGTCTGGTCGCGCCACGGCTTCAGCTCGATCACTTTGCGCGCCACCGGATCGAAGCGGGATTGGGGAATGCGGTTGCCCGGGAACGGATCCCGGACCCAGGCGCCGCCCTCCTGGCGCGTCGAGGCCGGATCGAAAATCGGCAGCCCGCGCCCGCCGAAGGAGAAGTCCCCGGCGTACATCTCCGGAGAAGGCACCGTCCCGATGAAGGTTTCGGAAACCTTCTCCCAGTGCTGCTGGAAGCCGAAGAACCAGAAGGTCTTGTCCTTGAGAATCGGTCCGGAGGCGGTGGCGCCCCACTCGTGGTAGTCGAAGGCGCCCGTGCGCGGGAGCTGCTCGAGAAAGGCCCGGTGAATGAGCTTGCCGTTCGTGTAGCGGTCCTCGACCGAGCCGTGGAAGGAGTTGGTGCCGCTCTTGAAGACCGCGCTGAACAGGCCCCCGGCCGAGTGGCCGAATTCGGCGGGGGTCCCGGTGGTCCACATTTTGAATTCCTGGATCGAGTCGAGCGAGGTGATCATCGTCCGCGTGTAATCGCCGACCTGCCCCACCACCGGCTCTTTGGCGTTGACCCCGTCGAGCGAATAGCCGATGGCGCGCTGGCGCTGGCCGACGGCGTGCTGCCCGTTGATGTTCGTCATGCCGGGCATGTACAGCAGCACGCGGTGCATGAACTTCTGCATCACCGGCAGGCGCACCACGAGTTTGCTTTCGAGAATCTGGCCGCTGCCGGCCGTCTCGGTTTCAAGCAGCGGGGGCGCCGCCTCGACGCGCACCGATTCGGCCACGCTGCCGAGCTCGAGCTGCACGTCGATGCGCGGCTGCTCGTTGATGCGCACCACGATCCCGCTCTGCACGAAGGTCTTGAACCCCTGGGCTTCGACCGTCAGGTCGTAGGTTCCAGAGCGCAGATTGGGCAGATAGTACGCCCCCACCGAATTGGTCACCGTCTCGAAGACGAACGACGTGCCGACGTTGACGGCGCGAACCTTGGCCCCCGGCACCACCGCTCCGGTGGCGTCCGTCACCGTGCCGACCAGCGTCGCCGTCCCGGTAGTCTGGGCCGAGGCGGCCGCGCCAAGAAGCAACAGCAGTGCAGCCGCCGGACAAAGCTTCGCTCTTGAGCTGTCCAATCGCATGGCGTTCTCCCCTAAATCTGGTCTCTCGAATTGTACATAACTGAATGCTCGGCGGCGATACCCGTCCCGCCCCGCGCGTCTCAAAAAACCAGCTTCGCCGCCAGCATGATTCGCCGCGGCGAGCCGTCCTGCGCCGTGATCATCCCGAAAGTTCGCTGCGTCACTGCCCCGTTGGGCATGCCCGGATTCATCTGATTGAACAGATTCTCCGCTTCCGCGCGCAGCTGAAGGGAACGGCCCTCGCCGAGAAGGCGGAAATTCTTCATCACCGCCAGATCCCACTGCATAAAACCCGGCCCTCGCATG
>JBBIMZ010000477.1:0-3527 GCA_037444135.1 Solibacteraceae bacterium | reverse complement strand
GCCCGCCGAGCCGGGGCGTCACAAGAGCCGGGAGGAGATCGAACTGGCCGTGTCCGACGCGGACGCGCTCGCTTCGATCCTCGAACGCCTGGGCATGCGAGCCCTCTTCCGCTACGAAAAGTACCGCACCGAGTTCGAGCGACCCGGCGCCCGCGGCTTGGTGATGCTCGACGAAACGCCCATAGGAAACTTCCTCGAGCTCGAGGGGGCTCCGGAGTGGATCGACCGGACGGCGCGCGAGCTGGGTTTCACCGGGGCCGACTATATTACGGCCAGCTACGGCCGTCTGTTCGCCGAATACGCGGCGCGCCGGCGGCAGCCGCCCTCGGACATGGTGTTCGCGGATCCTCGGCGAGAGGCTTCGCCGGCCGTTCGTCCGGGAAAGGCCCGAAGGCCGCTCCGGAAAGCGACTTAGTACCTAAAATGTATCTTGCCGCCGCGCCCTTTCCGGGGTATTCTCAGGGTGGAGGAGCATAAAAGCGCTCAGCCGTTGTTGGTTTGCAGAAGGTGAGAAGGAACCCCGATGATCACCAGCATATTGATTATGGCCGTCTCGATGGCGGCCTTTGCTTATTGGTTTCGCTACACGTGCATTCTCATTCTGAGCACGCGGACGAGCAGGGATTACAGCGCTGAAGTGGCCGCAGCCAACCGGCTGAGCTTCGCCGGCGTGCGGAATCTGCTGGAGTCGCCCCAGGCGGTGGATCTGGAGGCGATGCGCGAGTCGCTGGAGCGGGACTTCCGGGTGGTCAATTCGCTGATCGAGCGGGCCGGCAAGGTGCAGGTGGGCGATGTCGCTCTCGAGGAGACGCTGCTGCGTCTGGACTTTTGGCTGATGCGGCTCAGTTACGCCGTGGCCCGCCGGTTCTCGGAGCTCAAGTCGCGTGCGGCGCTGCTCGAGATGTCCCAAATCGTCGAGCACTTCGCCAACGCTTTCGGCGAGCGGATGGCCGAAGGCGCGGAGGCGTAGGCAGGCGCCGAAGGAGCAGGGGCAAGGGGCGGCCGGGGCCCGCCGGGCACTGGCTACAATGGGGTTGTGCCGTCTGAGATCGCTCTCCAGGAGTCCGTCGCCCGCCTCAACGAGGTCCGCCGGGAAATCGGCAAGGTCATTGTCGGTCAGCAGGACGCCGTCGACGGCGTGCTCGTGTGCCTGCTCCCCGGCGGCCACGTGCTTCTCGAGGGCGTGCCCGGACTCGGCAAGACCACCTTGCTGCGCACGCTGGCGCGCGTCCTCCATCTGAAGTATTCCCGCATTCAGTTCACCCCGGACCTGATGCCCGCCGATATCGTCGGCAGCATGATGATCGAAACCGACGAACGGGGCGCCAAGGCCCTCCGCTTCCAGCCCGGGCCGATCTTTGCCCACCTGGTCCTCGCCGACGAGATCAACCGCGCCACGCCGAAAACGCAGTCGGCCCTGCTCGAGGCGATGCAGGAGCGCACGGTAACGAGCGGGACTTCGAGCCTGGAGCTTGAAGCCCCCTTTCTGGTGATGGCCACCCAGAACCCGATCGAGATGGAAGGCACCTATCCGTTGCCTGAGGCCCAGCTGGACCGGTTTCTGATGAAGATCCTGGTCAACTATCCTTCGCGCGCCGAAATGAGCCTGATCGTGGACCGTACGATCCACCGTGACGAGGTGCAGCTTCAGGCGATGATGGATCGCGAGACGATCCTCGAGCTGCGCTCGGTCTGCCGCGAAATTCTCGTCGCGCCTCATGTGCAGGATTTCGCCATCGATCTGGTGATGGCCACGCAACCGGGCAGCGAGCAGGCCCATCCGCTGGCGCGCAAGTACATCCGCTACGGCAGTTCCCCGCGCGGCGCCCAGGCTCTGGTCGAGTGCGGGCGCGCGCTCGCGCTGCTCCGGGGCCGCTACCACATGAGCATCGACGACATCCGCGAGCTGGCCCTGGCCGTCTTGCGCCACCGCATCATCCTCAACTTCGACGCCCACGCCGACGGCCAGACGCCCGACTCGATCCTCACGGCGATTCTTCGCGACATGCCGGCCGCAGCCTGAGGCGCCGGCCCTTCAGGCGAAGCTGTACTTGCGCGCCGTGTTGTCCCAGAGCACTTTCTTGCCGTTGCGGAACGACAGCGTCGCCATGTGGCCGGAGATCGCCGCCTCCTGGCCGATCTCGACGGGCGCGACGAGCTTTTCGCGCCCCTGAATGGCGGCCAGAAAATTCCGGATGTGCGCTTCCACCGCCGGATTGTCGTTGCCCGGCAGGTTCAACTCGAAGGCTTTGCGCGCCGCCACGTGCGCCGGCGCCTTGCCGCGGAACGTCTCCGGATAAAAGTTCAGGATCTGGCGGTTGATCACCTCGATGGTGCCTTCGTTGCCCAGGAACTGCTCGCCGTAGCCGTAGTGCTCGTTGCCGAAGTAGCAACTGTAATTGATGTGGAACTTGTCCGGGTACTCATAAACCGCGCTGAGCGTGTCCGGCACCTCGCGATCGTCGTCCGGGTCGGTCCACCGGTAAATGCCGCCGGAGGCCATGCAGGAGAGCGGAACGCGCTTGCTGCACACGAAGTTCGTGATGTCGGTCTGGTGCACCAGCAGGTCCGTCGAGATGCCGCCGGAATAGTCCCAGTACAGGCGCCACTGGTAGAAGCGCCGCTTGTCGAACTCGCGTTTGCGGGCCGGCCCGAGGAAGGCGTTCCAGTCCGTGTTTTGCGGATTGGCGTCGGCGGGGATGGCGTAGCGCCAGGCCGGATTGTCGGGCAGGGAATTGCGGTACCAGAAAGCGCGGACGTAGTGCACTTCGCCGATCATGCCCTGGTCGACCAGGTCCTTGGCCATGTGATAGAGCGAGTTGCTGCGGTTTTGCGTGCCCACCTGCACGACCTTGCCCGTGGCCTGCGTCAGTTTTACGATCTCTTCGCCCTTTTCGATGGTCTGCGCCAGGGGCTTTTCGATGTAGATGTGCTTGCCGGCCTTCAGGGCGTCGACGGCCATCTGGTGGTGGAGGTGCTCGGGCGTGGCGATGACGACGGCGTCGATGGAGGCGTCGGCGAGCAGTTCGCGGTAGTCCTTCGTCGTCTTCGGCGTGTTGCCGCCCATCGTCTGCACGCGGTCCTTGGCGCGCGCCAGGTTGCCGTCATAGGCGTCGCAGAGGGCGACGACCACGGCCGCGCGGTCGCTCTTGCCGACATAGAAGCGCTCGAGCAAGTAGTAGCCGCGGCTGCCCGTCCCGATCCAACCCATCTGGATCTTGTCGCCGGCGGCGAGCGCGGGCAACAGCGAAGAGGTCGAAGCTAGCGCGGCGGTGGTCGATTTCACGAACGTGCGGCGCGAATAGTCCTGGGGCATGAGGAGGCTTCTCCTTGTTCCTGTATTCTTTATAAGGATATCAGTACGGCCCGCGGCGGCCAAGCGCGCCGGAGGCCGGGATCGGAGCGTTCTGAATCATGAAACAACCGGCTGTGTGGACCTTTCTGCTGGCGGCGGCTTCCCTAGCCGCGCAGCCGCTCGCCGAGCGCGTGGCGCGCAAGGATCCGGCCAAATACCGCCAGGCCCAGCG